>DASSEA010000524.1:0-5212 GCA_035696805.1 Casimicrobiaceae bacterium | reverse complement strand
TTCTTCGCGATCGAGATCACGAGGCGCAGGTTCGCCTCGGTCATCTCGCGCTTCGCCTTGCGCGCCTTGGCCTCGCCCGTCGACATCTGCTTGTTGATTTCCTTCAGGTCCTTCAAGGGAATCATGACGCGCGTCTGCAGGTCGAGGAGCTTCTGCTGCTGCTCGACGATCGCCTGCCGGTATTTCGCGAGCTGCTCGCTGTAGTCGTGATCGGCTCCGACTTCGCGATCGATCCAGCGCAGCGACGTTTCGTTGGTGAGAAACGCCTTGATGAAATCCGGGCGCGGCATGCCGCCCTTGTTCACGACGAGATCCTGGATCTTGCGTTCGTGCTGGCGGATGTTGTCGACTTCCGTGCGCACCGAATCGCAGAGCTTCTCGACCATGCGCGCCGAGAAGCGGATCTGCATTAGCTCCGCGGAGATCTTCTTCTGCAGGTCGAGGTACTTCGGGGCCTTGTGCCCGTCCTTCTGCAGCACGCCGAGCATGCGCGTGAACAGCTTGCGGATCGTGCCGAAGCGGTCGAGCGCCGCGACCTTCAGCCGTTCGAGATTCTCGCTTTCGACGACGCCGGGATCGGTTTCGTCTTCCTCGTCGTCGATCTCCTCGCTGTCGTCCTCGATCTGCGTCAGCTGCTCGTTGAAGTCCAGCAGGCCATCGACGACGTCGTCGATCTTGAGCTCGTCCTTGGTGATCTTGTCCGCGAGATCGAGGATTTGCGTGACCGTCATCGGGCACGCCGAGATCGCGAGGATCATGTGCTTCAGACCCTCCTCGATGCGCTTCGCGATTTCGATCTCGCCTTCGCGCGTCAGCAGTTCGACCGAACCCATTTCGCGCATGTACATGCGCACCGGATCGGTCGTGCGACCGAATTCGGAATCGAGCGTGGACGCGGCGGCTTCGGCCTCTTCCTCGACGTCTTCGGCAGGCACCGTCGGCGTCGTCTCGGACATCAGCAACGTCTCGGCATCCGGTGCCTCGTCGTATACCTGGATGCCCATGTCGCCGATCATCGAGATGATTCCCTCGATCTGCTCGGCGTCGAGGATGTCGTCCGGCAGGTGATCGTTGATCTCGGCGTAGGTCAGGTAGCCGCGCTCCTTGCCGAGCACGATCAGCGTCTTCAGGCGCCGCTTGCGCGCCTCGACGTCGGCCGGCGTCAATTCACGCGGCGCGACCTCGGCATGCTTGCCGTTGCGACCCTTCTTGTGCGCGGCATCCTCCGCGCGCTTGCCGGCGATGCGAGCGGCGATTTCGCCTGCGGAGGGCTTGCGTGCGGGGGCGCCCTTGGCCGCACCGGTCGTGGCGAGCGGCGGCAGCGGTTTCGCGACGGGTGCCTTGGTCGCCGCGGATTTGTCCGGCCTGAGCGGCTTGACGGGTGTGACCGGCTTTATCGCTTTCACCGGCTCCCTGGGCTTGGCCGCGCCCTTCGACTTGGGCGCCGCCGGGCGTGGCTGCCGGACCGTCGCCGACGTTCTCCCCGACGACTTGTGCGATGTGCCCGCCGCCGGGCGTCTGGCGGTGGGCCGCTTTGCCGTGCCCGAAGTCTTGCGCGCGGGCGTCTTTACGCCGGCACGTTTCTTGGGCGCGGGCTTGGCCCTGCCCCCCGCGGGCGGTTTGCGAGCAGGCTTCGCGTGTTTCTTCACCATGATCATCCTTGTTCGTACGGCGCCGCCCGATCGGGCGGAACTCCGTCGCGCGTGCCGTTCTTCATGCAAACGCCGCGCCGTTCAATGGAGAATGGGGGCGGGGCGAAAAACCTCAAATTATAACGTGCGGGGCGCGGTTTCGACGCCGCCGTCCAACTTCAACCGTCGCCCCGCGGATTCCGCGCAGCGGCCAGGCCGCGCGACAGCGATTCGCGCTGCTCGGCGCTCAGTTGCTCGAGCGGCTGCTGCAGGAGCACGTGCAGCGCGCGCTGCTCGTCCGCCTGGCGCCAGCGCGCGGCCGCCGCCAGCACCTGCGTTTCGACCTGCTCCGACGACAGCTCCTGGTCAGCGGCCGACGCAAGCACTTCGGCGAGAACGTCGGCGTGCGCCGTTCCGGCAAAGTGCTGCAGCACGCTCGCGGTCGTCGGGTCGGAGGACGCCGCGACGCAATGCTCGACCAACGCGCGCCACGCCGCCGCCTCGGGGGTCCGATCGTCCGGCTGCGGCAACGCGTGGCGGCGCGGCAGCGACGGCTCGAGCAAAACCCCCTGCAACAGCGCGCGCAGCAGCGACGGTGGCCTCCGGGCGGGGCCACGGACCGGCCTGGAACGGGCCGGCGCCGGACTGCGGCGCGGTGCCGCCCCGACGAGCGTTTCGAGTTGGTCTCCGGGGAGGCCGGCAAGTTCGGCCAGCTGGCGTCGCACGAGTGCACCGAGGATCGGCGCGGCGATGCTGCCCACGTGCGGCTCCGCCGCGGCGACCAGAGCGGCTCGGCCCTCGGCGGTGTCAGGCGGGTGGCGGCTCGCGAGTTCGCCGAGCAGGTACTCGGAAAGCGGCGTCGCCGCATCGATGGCACGTTCGAAGGCCGCCTTGCCGTGGCCTCGCACGAAATCGTCGGGATCCTCGCCGTTCGGCAGGAACAGGAAACGTGCTTCCTTTCCGTCGGCCAGCACCGGCAGCGTCGTTTCGAGCGCCCGCCAGGCGGCCTTGCGGCCGGCGGCGTCTCCGTCGAAGCAGAAGACGACGACGTCGGCGAGGCGAAACAGCTTCTGCGCGTGCACCGGTGTCGTCGATGTCCCGAGCGTGGCGACTGCGTACTCGATGCCGTGCTGGGCGAGCGCGACGACGTCCATGTAGCCTTCAACGACGAGGACCCGATTTGCGGCACGGATGGCATTTCTGGCGAGATAAAGGCCGTAGAGCTCTTTTCCCTTGGAGAAAACAGCAGTTTCAGGGGAGTTAAGGTATTTTGGCTCGCCGGATTCGAGCACCCGCCCGCCAAAGCCGATAACGCGGCCACGCGCATCGTGGATCGGAAACATGATCCGTCCGCGGAAACGGTCGTAGCGCTTCCCGCCGTCACCGCTGATGACGAGTCCCGCGGCTTCCAGCACCGGATCGTCGTAGTCGGCGTACGCCGCGGAGAGTCCCTGCCACGCGTCGGGGGCGAAGCCGACGCCAAAATGCGCCGCGACTGCGCCCGTCAGGCCGCGCCGCTTCAAATAGGCGATTGCGTCGGGTGCGTCCTTGAGCTTCGCACGGTAGAACTTCGCCGCGGTGAGCAGGATCTCGCTCAAATCGGCCGAGGCTTCGCGGCGTTCGCGCTCGCCGGTCGATTCGGTATGCGGCACCGTGAGCCCGGCATCGCGGGCAAGCGATTCGACGGCTTCGGGAAACGATTTGCCATCGTGCTCCATCAGGAAGCCGATCGCCGTGCCGTGCGCGCCGCAACCGAAGCAATGGTAGAACTGCTTGGTCGGACTCACCGTGAACGACGGCGTCTTTTCGCTGTGAAACGGACAGCAGGCCTGGTAGTTGGCGCCCGCTTTCTTGAGCGGGACGCTGCGGTCGATGACGTCGACGATGTCAACGCGCCCGAGCAGCGTCTGGATGAAGTCGTTCGGGATCATCGATCAGGATGGGAACGACATGCGCGCGCGGCCGGCGTCGACGCGCCGGCCCCCCGCTATCGATGGTGCCAACGGAGCCTCGAGGGCACCGCGCGACCGGCGGTCAAGCCGGCCGCGGGCGCTCCCACACGGCAGGGAAAGCACCCCAGTATAGGCGGAGGTCGCGCGCGGTGCGCGGTTTTCCGTCGGACCGCGCGATCGCGGACGGCGGCCGATGGGAAAGATCAGACGCGTGCCTTGACCTTCGCGGAAACCGCGCCCATGTCGGCGCGTCCCGCGAGTTTCGGTTTGAGCGTAGCCATGACCTTGCCCATCAGCGCCGGACCGGACGCGCCGGCCGTGCGCGCCTGCGTAAGCGCAGCGTCGATCGCGGCGTCGATTTCGGCGTCGGACATCCGTTGCGGTAGGTACGTTTCGAGGAGCGCCATCTCGGCGCGTTCGGCATCGGCAAGGTCGAGCCGTTTTCCCGCTTCGAACTGCGTGATCGAATCCTTGCGCTGCTTCACCATGCGGTCGATCACCGCCACGACGTCCGCATCGGAGAGATCCCTGCGCTCGTCGACCTCGCGTTGCTTGATCGCCGCGAGCAGTAGTCGGATCGCCGACAGGCGCGCGGCGGCCTTCGCGCGCATCGCGTCTTTCATGTCGGCGGTGATGCGGTCCTTGAGGCTCATGAGCATCGATGCAAAAAGGGGCGAATCGCTTCGCCCCTCGGGTATGGAATCCGGCTGGGCCGGGAACGTCAGTACAGCTTGGGCGGCAACTGCTGGCTGCGAAGCCGCTTGTAATGGCGTTTGACCGCGGCGGCCTTCTTGCGTTTGCGTTCGGACGTCGGTTTTTCGTAGAACTCGCGCGCCCGCAGCTCGGTCAGGAGTCCGGTCTTTTCGATCGTGCGCTTGAAACGGCGCAGGGCGGCTTCGAACGGTTCGTTTTCGCGGACGCGAACGCTGGTCATGTGTCGGCTATACCTTTCGGCTGCAACGAATTCAGGTAATCGGAAAGTATAGCAGTTTCGAGCGCGGGTCGCCAAGTATAGTCACCCGCATGCGGGTGCTCGGCATCGAAACGTCCTGCGACGAAACGGGTGTCGCGCTCTATGACACGGAGCGCGGTCTGGTGGCGGATGCGCTGCATTCGCAGGTCGCTCTGCACCGCGCGTTCGGCGGCGTCGTGCCCGAGCTTGCATCGCGCGATCACATCCAGCGCGTGCTGCCGCTGATCGAACGCGTGTTGGCGGACGCGGGGCTGCGCTTCGACGCAATCGATGCGATCGCGTTCACCCAGGGTCCGGGTCTCGCAGGCGCCCTGCTGGTCGGGGCGAGCGTCGCGACCGCGCTCGGTTTCGCGACCGGCAAGCCGGTGATCGGCGTGCATCACATGGAAGCCCACTTGCTGTCGCCGCTGCTCGCGACACCGGCGCCGCACTTTCCGTACGTCGCGTTGCTGGTGTCCGGCGGGCATACGCAGTTCTTCGACGTGCGCGGCGTCGGTCGCTACCGGCTGCTCGGCGAGACGCAGGACGATGCCGCCGGCGAAGCGTTCGACAAGACCGCGCAGTTGCTCGGCCTCCCGTACCCGGGTGGCCCCGCACTGGCCGAGCTGGCCGAACGCGGAACGCCTGGCGTCGTGCCGCTGCCTCGCCCGATGCTC
>DASSEA010000523.1:0-2001 GCA_035696805.1 Casimicrobiaceae bacterium | reverse complement strand
AATTTACCGATCGTCCGCGCCGCCGTGCGTCATCGCCGCCGAGTGGTCTTTCCGTCGACGTCGGAGGTGTACGGCATGTGCACCGACGACGAATTCGATCCCGACCGTTCGGAGCTCGTGCTCGGCCCGATCAACAAGCCGCGCTGGATCTATTCATGCGCGAAGCAGCTGATGGATCGCGTGATCCACGCCTACGGCCAGCAGGAAGGACTCGACTACACGCTGTTCCGGCCCTTCAACTGGATCGGCGCCGGCCTCGACTCGATCAGCACGGCGAAGGAAGGCAGCTCGCGCGTAATCACGCAATTCCTTGGTCACATTGTCCGCGGCGAGTCGATCAAGCTCGTCGACGGCGGCACGCAGAAACGCGCGTTCACCTACATCGACGATGGCATCGCCGCGCTGATGAAGATCATCGAAAACCGCGATGGTGTCGCGAGCGGCCGCATCTATAACATCGGCAACCCGGCGAACAACTTCTCGGTGCGCGAACTCGCGCAGATGATGCTGAAGCTCGCCGCCGACTATCCCGAATATCGCGCGAGCGCCTCGGAGGTCCGGATCGTCGACACGACGGCGGCCGACTACTACGGCGACGGCTACCAGGACGTTCAGAATCGCGTGCCGAAGATCGACAACACGTGTCGCGACCTCGACTGGTCGCCGCGCGTCGGCATGGACGACGCGCTGCGGCGCATCTTCGACGCCTATCGCGGGCACGTCGCCGACGCACGCGCCCTGGTGGAGTGAGGCTCGGACTCAAGGTCGACGTCGACACGCTGCGGGGCACGCGCGAAGGCGTGCCGCGGCTGCTCGACCTGTTCGACCGTCACGGCGTTCGCGCGACGTTCCTGTTCTCGCTCGGACCCGACCACACCGGACGCGCCATCCGCCGCGTCTTCCGCCGCGGATTCGTCGACAAGGTGCAGCGCACCTCGGTCGTCGAACACTATGGCGTGCGCACGTTGCTCTACGGAACGCTGCTGCCCGGACCGGACATCGGCCGGCGCGCCGTCAGCGTGCTTCGCCGCGTGCGCGGCGACGGGCATGAAACCGGCGTCCATTGCTGGGACCACGTTCGGTGGCAGGATGGCGTCGCGCATGCCGATGCGGCGTGGACGCGGCGCGAAATGCAACGGGCGTGCGATCGCTACGTCGACGTCTTTCGCGAGCCGCCGCAGACGCACGGCGCGGCCGGCTGGCAGATGAACGTCCATGCGCTTCGGTTGTCGCAGCAATTCGGGTTTGACTATTGCTCGGATGGCCGCGGCGCCTATCCGCACCTGCCCGTCTGGCGCGCCGAACTGATCCGCTGCCCGCAGTTTCCGACGACGCTTCCGACGCTCGATGAATTGATCGGGATCGACGGCATCGCCGAACAGACAGTTGCTGCGCATCTGCTCGAGCGCACGCAGGCGCTCGTCGAGCCCGGACACGTGTTCACGCTGCACGCGGAACTCGAAGGCGGCCGCCTCGCCGGCGTCCTCGACACGCTGCTCGAAGGGTGGAAGGCGCAGGGATGGTCGCTCGGGCCCGTGCGCGCGCTCTACGAAGCGTCCGAGCCGATGGCGTTGCCCCGCTGTGAGACATCGCTCGCGGCCGTCGCCGGCAGGACCGGCACCCTGCTCGTGCAGGGCGAGGAATTCCTGGGAGATGTTCATGACGAAACGCGTGAAGGATTTTGAAGCCGAATCGACGTACGGCAAATTCCGCCTCGCAGACCAGGCGGGCCACCCGGTCGTCCTCTACTTCTATCCGAAAGACAACACGCCCGGATGCACGACCGAAGGTGCGGAGTTCCGCGACCTGTATCCGAAGTTCCTGAAGTGCGGTGCCGTCGTCGCGGGCGTATCGCGCGACTCGCTCAAATCGCACGCCGGGTTCAGCGAGAAGATGGACTTTCCGTTTCCGCTGATCAGCGACGCCGACGAAGCGCTGTGCAACGCGTTCGACGTCATCAAGATGAAGAACATGTATGGCAAGCAGGTGCGCGGGATCGAG
>DASSEA010000522.1:0-2110 GCA_035696805.1 Casimicrobiaceae bacterium | reverse complement strand
CGCCTGCGGTGGACGACATTTCTCTCGCCATCGGTGCCGGCGAGATATGCGTGCTGATCGGCCCGTCGGGCTGCGGCAAGACGACGACGATGCGCATGATCAATCGGATGATCGAGCCGGATGCGGGGCTCATCCGCATCGCCGGCCGCGACGTCACGCATGTCGACCCGGTCGAACTGCGCCGGTCGGTCGGCTACGTCATCCAGCAGGTGGGACTGTTTCCGCACATGACGATCGCACAGAACGTAGCGACCGTTCCGCAACTTCTCGGCTGGGAGCCGAAGCGGATCGAGCGGCGTGTCGACGAACTGCTTGCCCGCGTCGACATGGACCCAGCGCGTTACCGCGACCGGTATCCGCGCGAATTGTCGGGCGGCCAGAAGCAGCGTGTCGGCGTCGCCCGCGCGCTCGCGGCGGATCCGCCGGTCATGCTGATGGACGAGCCGTTCGGCGCGCTCGATCCGATCACGCGCGCGTCGTTGCAGGACGAGTTCCTGCGGCTCCTCTACGCGCTGAAGAAGACGATCGTCTTCGTCACGCACGACATCGACGAGGCGCTCAAGATGGGCACGCGCATCGCCATTCTGCGCGCGGGACGCGTCGTCCGGTTCGATCGTCCCGAAGCGATCCTCGCGCATCCCGGCGACCCGTTCGTTGCAGCTTTCGTCGGGGCGGACCGCGCGCTCAAGCGTCTCGCGCTGCTGCCGGTGGCGAGTCACATGCGGCAGGGTGACGCAGCATCCGAGAGCCCGGCCGTTGCACGTGATGGCGACCTGCGCGACGCGCTGTCGATCCTGCTCGCGGCCGGTGCCGAAGCGGGAGTCGTCGTCGACGCAGCCGGCGAAGCCGCCGGCATCATCACGCTCGCCGACATTCGGAGCGCCCTCGCCCCTCCAGCAAAGGACTGACGCAATTACACGCGACGTCGGGTCGCGTTCAGACGAACGCGGATTGCGCGTCGAGCGCCACCAGCGGCGCGAAAGCGCCCGCTTCGACCGCCGTGCGCATCCGTTCGAGATCGGGTGCGAACGCGCGATCGCGATCCCAGAACGATGCAGCGTTCCGCACGATGTCGAACGCCTGTTGCAACGACGGCGACGTGACGAGCGGCTTGCGCAGTTCGATGCCCTGGGCGGCCGCCAGCAGCTCGATGGCGACGATCGTCGACGTGTTCCGCGCCATCGGCGACAACCGAAGCGCCGCGCCGGTAGCCATGCTGACGTGGTCCTCCTGATTGGCCGACGTCGGCAACGAATCGACGCTGCGCGGCGCAGCGAGCGCCTTGTTTTCGGCAGCGAGCGCGGCCGCGGTGACCTGCGCGATCATGAATCCGGAATTCACGCCGCCGTCTTCCACCAGGAACGGCGGCAAACCCGACAGGTTGGTATCCATGAGCAACGCGGTGCGGCGTTCGGACAGCGCGCCCATCTCGGCGATCGCGAGCGCGAGATTGTCGGCGGCGAACGCCACGGGTTCCGCATGAAAGTTGCCGCCTGAAAGGATGGCGTGATCATCGGCAAACACCAGCGGATTGTCGGAGACCGCGTTCGCTTCGACGAGCAGCGTCGCCAGCGCATTTCGGAGCTGGTCGATACACGCCCCCATCACCTGCGGCTGGCAGCGCAGGCTGTACGGATCCTGCACGCGATGGCAGTGCACGTGCGACGCGCGAATTTCACTGCCACGCAGCAACGTCCGATAGACGGACGCGGCGTCCCGCTGGCCCCGATGGCCGCGCACGTCGTGGATGCGGGCATCGAACGGGACGTCGCTGCCGAGGCACGCATCGACCGACATCGCGCCCGCGACGAACGCCGCGGCAAGCGCGCGTTCGGCCGCGAACGACGCACACAAGGCAAGCGCCGTCGACACTTGCGTCCCGTTGAGTAGTGCGAGGCCTTCCTTGGGTGCGAGGTCGATCGCCTGCAGGCCCGCGCTCGACAACGCCTCGCTGCCGGGCACGATCCTGTCGTCGACGCGCGCGGACCCTTCACCGATCAGCACCGCCGCTAGGTGCGCGAGCGGTGCCAGATCGCCGGATGCTCCGACCGAACCCTGCGACGGAAGGCACGGAACGATGCGCCCGTTGTTGAGCGCGCAGAGCGCCTCG
>DASSEA010000521.1:0-4318 GCA_035696805.1 Casimicrobiaceae bacterium | reverse complement strand
GCCGGCTTGATCGTCGGCAAGTCGGCCGATGCAATCAGGTACCGCACGATCTCCGACGTTCCACCGACGATCGGCAGCGCGCGCGCGTCGCGATAGATCTGCTCGGCGCGTCCGTGTTCCTTGGTGAGGCCGTCGCCGCCGAGGATCTGCACGGTGCGATCGGCACAGAACGTCGCGGTTTCGGTGGCGACGAGCTTCGCCATCGCCGCGGGCTTCATCAAATCGCGCGGCGCCGTGCCCGCATCGTAGAGCTTCGCCGCGCGATAGGTCAGCAATTCCGCCGCATCGATGCGCCAGCTCATTTCGGCGATGTAGTTCCAGATCAATTCCTTGGTACCGAGCTTGGCCCCGAACGCCTCGCGCCGCTGCGCATGGGCGACGGCGATATCGAAGGCGCTCCGTGCAACCCCCAGTCCCGAGCCGCCGAGAATGATGCGTTCGAAGTTGAACATCTCGCGCATGATGAGCATTCCAGCGCCTTCGGTGCCGAGCAGGTGATCGGCCGGAACGCGGCAAGCGTCGAAGGCGACTTCGCCGACGACGCATCCGCGACGGCCCATGAACGTGTAGCGGCGGGGAAAACTCAATCCCGCAGTCCCGCTCGGTACGACGACCGCGCTCAACCCGTTGCCCGGTGCGGCAGCCGCGTCCGTCACGCCGTAGACGATGTAGGCATCCGCGACGCCGGCATTCGAGATGTAACGCTTGCGTCCATTCACGACCCATTCGTGGCGCGCGGCATCGAATTCGATCCGGGTGGACAATCGCGACGTATCCGATCCGGCGTCCTGCTCGGTCACGCAGATCGCGCCGACGATGCGTCCGTCGACGATGCCGGGCAGGTAGCGGTCACGGACGGAATCGCGCGCGTGCCGGTGCAGCGGGTACGCGCAGGAAAGCGCCGTCGCGATCGTCGTTTCGAACGCGTAGCTCAGCGCGCTCGCTTCCTCCGAGAGGATCGTCGCGTGCGTGAGCCCCGGCCGCGCGAGCGATCCGCGATAAAGGTCCGCGAACATCAGGCGTAGATAACCGGCCGCGCCAAGCGCTGCGACTACCGCCTTGACGGCGCTCCAGTCGTCGTGATCTTCGATCGCGGCCGTTCGGGGGGCGAGCTCGCGCGCAAGGAACGCGCGCACTTCCTCGCGAAACGCGCGGTCGTGGGCCTCGAGCAGGAAGTCACGCATCAGACACGCAGGATGCGCTCGATCTCGCGGTGCACGAGCGGCAGGTTCGCGTCGCGCACCGTCGGCAGCCGGTACCGTGCGCGGCGAACCTCCGCGAAATCGAGCGGTGCATGCACCAGCGCTTCGCGGCGATCCTCGGCGGTCGCGACCGTTCGTCCGAACGCGTCCACGATCCGGGAGCCGCCCCAGAACGTCAGATCGCCCTCGGCGCCGACGCGATTGGCCATCACCACCGGCAGCCCGTAGGTCAGCGCATAGAAGCGCAGGTTCAAGTCCCAGCCGCCGGGATTGTCGAAATCGGCGTCGACCGCTTCGAGCGCCGAACTGACGGGGGCGAGCAACAGCGTCGCACCCTGCATCGCCGCCAGGTGCACCAGCGCCGGATTCCAGGCGTCCGCGCAGATCACGATGCTCGCGCGCCAGTGCGCACCGACGGCAAAGGTGTCGATGCGACTGCCCGCCGCGAAGTGCTTGCCGTCCTCGAGCCGGCCGTACGTGGCCAGGTTCACTTTGCGATGCACGGCGACGACGGCTCCGTCACGCACGACGATCGCCGCGTTGTAGAACTGCGCACCCGCACCTTCCTCGATCAGCCCGAACACCGTCCACATCGAACTTGATGCACGCGCGATCGACGCCACGACGTCGTCGTCTTGCCGCAAGGCCACGCGGAGCGCATCCGCGCCGGCCGCGTGGCCGGTGAGCGACAGTTCCGGAAACACGAGCACGTCGACACGCGCGCCGCGCGCGGCATCGATGACGTCGAGGTGCTTGCGGTGGTTCGCATCGACGTCGCCCGGCGTCGATGCCGTCTGGGCGACGCCGACCGAAAGCGGAGCCGGCAACGACATTCGCAGCTCGAGCGTCAAACGAGTCCCTGCTCCTTCAGGAACGTCCGCGCGACGTCTTCGACGGTCTTCTTGTCGACGTCGACACTCGCGTTGAGCCGCGCCATCGTCGCGTCGTCGAGCTTCGCCGACAGCGCGTTCAGGTACTCGGCGAGCTTGGGATTGGCGTCGAGCACCTGCTTGCGCACGACGGGCGTCAGCGCGTAGTTGGGGAAGAAGCCCTTGTCGTCCTTCAGCACGACGAAGTTGAACGCGGGCACGCGACCGTCGGTCGCGAACACCAGGCCGACGTCGACCTGCTTCTCCTTCAGCGCCTGGTAGACGAGGCCGGTATCCATCCGCTTGACGCTTTCGCGCGGGAACTCGAACCCATAGCGCTCCTCGAGCGGTTTGAGTCCATCGGGTCGCGCGTAGAACTCCGCATTGCTGGCGAGCGTGAGCTTCGCGCCGCCCTTCACCTTGGCGGCCAGGTCGCTGATCGTCGCGATCCCGAGCTTCTTCGCCTCGTCCTGGTTCATCGCGAGCGAATACGTGTTGTTCGCCTTCGATGGATTCAGCCACACGAGGCCCTTCGCCGCGTCGAGTTCCTTGACCTTCGCGTACGTATCCGCGGGCGACAGCCGGTCGTTGATCTTGTTGTACGTGATCAGCGACGTGCCCGTGTATTCCCAGTACACGTCGATCTGGCCGCTCTCCTGCGCCTGCCGCAGCACGGCGCTCCCCATCCCGGCCTTGACGTCGGGCTTGAATCCTTTGGCCTGCAGAAGCTGCGCGGTCATCTGCGACATGATCTGCTGCTCGGTGAAGTTCTTGCCGCCGACGACGATCGTCTGCGCCAGCACGCTCGTCACCACCGTGGAAAGCACTGCGCTTGCAAGGAACGCGAACATCCGTTTCAGCTTCATTGGCCACCCTCCGTTGATTGCATTTCCCGCACGAATAACCAGTCACCGCAGCGGATTGACTCCGCGCGGAACCACCCAGAACGCGAGTACGCCCACCAGGAAATCCACCAGCACCGCCAGCAGTGCCGTCGGCAAGGCGCCAGCCAGCATCATGCCCGGTTCGTTCAGGTCGATGCCGGTGAAGATCAGTTCGCCAAGCCCGCCACCACCGATCAGGAACGCAAGCGGCGCGGTGCCGACGTTGATTGCGAGCGCGGTTCGGATACCCGCGAAGATCACGAACAGCGCATTCGGCACTTCCACCGCCTGCAGGATCTGGATCGGCCGCATGCCCATGCCGTTCGCCGCCTCGATCAGGTAGACCGGAACGCCGAGCATGCCTGCGTAGGTGTTGCGCACGATCGGCAGCAGCGACGCGGCCCACAGGCCGAAGATCGCGGGCACGACGCCGATGCCGAGCAGGCTCATCGCGAGCGCCAGTACCGCGAGCGTCGGAATCGTGCTGCCGAGATTCAACGCCTGCATGATCGACTCGGCGGCGCCGCGCATGACAGGACGGCTCAGCCACAGGCCGAGGGGCACGCCGACCGCGATCGCGAGACCGCCCGAAATCGCGACCAGCTTCATGTGCTGCTGCGTGAGAAACACGATGTCGCCGCGATATTTGACGATCGAATCGACCAGGCCGCCGCGCTGCGCGAATACGCCGACCAGGAATGCGGCGAGAACGACGGCGGCGAAGACGCCTCGACCGAGCCGGGCGGAGCGCATTGGCGTTCAGTTCGCTCGCTTCGTCGGGTCGCGGTACGTTTCGCCGAGCAGGCGCGTGATGCCCCGCTGCGATACGAATCCCGCGAACACACCTTCGCGATCGACGCACGCCATCCAGCGCACGTCGTGCATGAACATCCGCGACACCGCGGTGCGCAGATCGTCCTCGACACGCACGGTCGCCGGCAACGCTGCGCGATGATCGGCGGCGGTTCCCGACCGCGACGCGACGACGTCGCGGTCAAGGTAGCCCTGCGGGCGGCCGACCGCATCGACGACGACCATGATCTTCTGTTGGTGCTCGCGCATCAGTTCGCGCACGCGCTCGACGGGATCGTTGTCGACGAGCGTCGGTGCGCGCGGCTCGAGCGCGTCGCCGACACGGATGAGGCGCAGCCGCTTCAGCGTGCGATCGGTGCCGACGAAGTCGGCGATGAACGTGTTGGCCGGGTGCGCGAGGATCTCGTCCGGGCTTGCGAACTGCTCGAGCTTGCCCGCACGGAAGATCGCGACCTTGTCCGCCATCTTCACCGCTTCGTCGATGTCGTGGCTCACGAACAGGATCGTCTTGCGCAGCGTGCGCTGCATGCGCAGGAACTCGTCCTGGATC
>DASSEA010000520.1:0-10176 GCA_035696805.1 Casimicrobiaceae bacterium | reverse complement strand
CAGGATCGCGGCAATCGGATATTGCACCTGTGCACGTGCGGCTCGTCCGGCGGAAAAGTCGCGCTCGTTCGGCGTGTTCGCTGCGTAGCGGGCGTTCCCTTCCATCACGCGCTTCAGGATTTCGGCGGGGGCCATCGCGTTCGGCGGTGCGGCGCCGGGCGGCGGCGCATCGGCGGCGAACGCCGCTCCTATCGCAGCCGGCATGAGCGCCGCAACCGTGCCGGTCCTGAGAAATCCGCGCCGCGATACGCGCGTAGCGGGGTGTGCAGCGTGATCCGAATCGCACATGCGTTGCCTCTCGTGGTTGAACGTCTTGCCGCGCGGGGTGTTCGTGTTCGCCATTGGGGTGCTTGGCCGCGGAGCCGCGAATCGCGGCGTGCTGCTTGCGATCGTCAAAGTGCCTTGACGAGCTCCGGAACGATCGTGAACAGATCACCTTGCAACGCATAATCGGCAACGGAAAATATCGGTGCTTCCGCATCCTTGTTGATGGCGACGATGACCTTGCTGTCCTTCATGCCCGCCAGATGCTGGATGGCGCCGCTGATGCCGATGGCGATGTAGAGCTGCGGCGCGACGATCTTCCCGGTCTGGCCGACCTGCAGGTCGTTCGGGGCATAGCCGGCGTCGACTGCCGCGCGACTTGCGCCAATCGCCGCGCCGAGCTTGTCGGCGAGCGGCACCAGCAATTCATTGAATTTTTCACTGCTGCCGAGTGCGCGGCCGCCGCTGACGATCACCTTGGCCGATGCGAGCTCGGGACGATCGCTCTTCGTGACTTCGCGCCGGACGAACGCGCTCAGGCCTGTGTCGGGCACCGGCGTGGCCGCCTCGACCGGGGCGCTGCCGCCGTCGGCGGCGGCGTCGAAACCCGTCGCGCGGACCGTGATCACCTTCACGGCGTCGCCGCTTTGAACGCTCGCGATCGCATTGCCCGCGTAGATCGGACGTTCGAACGTATCCGGTGCATCCACTTTCGTGATGTCGCTGATCTGCGCGACGTCGAGTTTCGCCGCGACGCGCGGCGCGACGTTCTTGCCATGCGCGGTCGCCGAAAACAGGATGTGCGTGTAATTCGCCGCCATTGCCAGCACCTGCGCCGCGACGTTCTCGGCAAGCTGCTCCGCAAATTGCGGCGCATCGGCGACGAGCACCTTGCGGACGCCCTGGATGCGTGCGGCTTCCTGCGCGGTTTGCGCCGCATCGTGTCCGGCGATGAGGACGTGCAGATCGTCGCCGCATTCCAGCCCCGCGGTCACGGTGTTGCGCGTCGCGGCCTTGAGGCTGCCGTGCTCGTGCTCGGCAATGACGAGGATAGCCATGGTCAGATCACCTTCGCTTCGTTCCGGAGTTTCGTCACGAGCGTGGCGACGTCGGGTACACGTACGCCGGCGCGGCGCTTCGGCGGCTCGGTCACTTTCAACGTCTTCACGTGCGGCGTCACGTCGACGCCGAGATCCGCCGGTTTCAGCGTCTCGAGCGGTTTTTTCTTCGCCTTCATGATGTTCGGGAGCGTGGCGTAACGCGGTTCATTCAGGCGCAGGTCCGTCGTGATGACCGCCGGCAGCTTGACGCTGATCGTTTCGAGACCCCCATCGACTTCGCGCGTCACGGTGGCCACGCGGTCGGCGATGTCGACCTTGCTTGCGAACGTCGCCTGGGGAAGGTTCGCGAGCGCGGCGAGCATCTGGCCGGTCTGGTTGCAGTCGTCGTCGATCGCCTGCTTGCCGAGGATCACGAGGGCCGGCTGCTCCTTGTCGACCAGCGCCTTCAGGAGCTTCGCCACCGCAAGGGGTTCCAGCGTTTCACCGGTTTCGACCAGGATGGCGCGATCCGCGCCGAGTGCGAGTGCGGTGCGCAGCGTTTCCTGGCACTGCGCGACGCCGCAGGATACGGCCACCACTTCGGTGGCGATGCCTTTTTCCTTGAGACGGACGGCCTCTTCGACGGCGATCTCGTCGAAAGGATTCATCGACATCTTCACGTTGGCGAGATCGACGCCGCTGCCGTCCGACTTGACGCGGATCTTGACGTTGAAGTCGACGACCCGCTTGACCGGAACGAGAATCTTCATGCCTTCACTCCATGGCTTCCTGTAGATCGATGCAGGTCCGTTGGCGACCTCTGGTCACGCCCTGGGCGCTTGCATCGCCATTTTCTGTAGCACAAGCTCCGCGCCGGCGTTGAACGAGGCCGAGCCGGCGAGATTCGCCCCGCCGTCGCAGACGACGACGCAGCCCGAAATGTACGACGCGAGCGGCGACGCGAGAAACGCAGCGGTCTGGCCGATGTCGTCGACCGTTCCCATGCGGCGCAACGGGACCGCGTCGATGATCGCCTGTTTCGCTTCGGGGCCCGCTAACCGCTTCATGCCCTCGGTGCCTTCGATCGGCCCTGGGACGATGCTGTTGACGCGGATCCCGTGGCGGCCCCATTCGAGCGCGAGGTTGCGCATCATCATGTCGATGCCAGCCTTGGCGGCGCCGACGTGAACCTGGTACGCGTGCGGCATGTACGCCATGCCAGCCGAAATGTAGATCAGCGCGCCCTTCGTTTCCTTGAGCTGGCTGAAGGCAGCGCGCGAAGCGTTGAAGGAGCCGAGCAGGTCGATGTCGACGACCGTCTTGAAGCCGTTGGCCGAGAGTTTTTCGGCCGGCACCAGGAAATTGCCCGCTGCGCCGCAGACGAGCACGTTCATCGGGCCGAGTTCAGCGCGACTGCGTGCGAACGCCGCCTCCAGCGCTGCGAAGTCGCGCACATCGGCGGCAACCGGACAGACCTTCGCACCGAGCGCGCGCAATTCCGTCGCGGCCGCGTCGAGCTTTTCCTGCGTGCGGCCGCAGATGGCAACGTCGGCGCCGAGCGTCGCGAAGTTCCGGGCAATGCCAAGGTTGATGCCGCTGCCGCCGCCGGTGACGAACACGGTTTTGCCCCGAAACAGATCGTTCGCGAAGTACTTCAGGACCTGCATCGCTGCCTCCTCAATCGAACTTCGAAAAATCGGGTGCACGCTTTTCGAAGAAAGCCCTGAATGCTTCCGCGGCTTCGGGCGAGCCTTTCTGGGCGGCGAAGTGACGCGCCTCCTCGCGCATTTGATGCGCGACCGCGTCGGCGAGACCCTGCTTTAGCAGCAGCTTGGAAAGACGCAGTGCGGCAGGGGGTTTGCCTGCAAGCTTGCGGGCGACCGCGGCGGCCGCGTTCAGCACATCGGCGTCGGCGACGACGTCGGTGACGATGCCGTATTCACGTGCCTTCGCCGCACCGAAGGGTTCGCCGAGCAGCAGCAGCTCCGCAGCGCGCGCATAACCGATCGCCGCCGGCAGGAGCAATGTCGACGCCGCCTCGGGCACTAGCGCGAGATTCACGAACGGAAGCTGGAAGCGGGCACTTTCCCCGGCATACACGAGATCGCAGTGGAGCAACAGCGTCGTGCCGATGCCGATCGCAGGCCCGCCCACTGCGGCGACGATGGGTTTCGGCGCCGTGCTGATGGCGCGCAGGAAGCGGAACACCGGCTGGTCCTCCGCGATGCCGAACGAGGGTTCCATGAAATCGGCGACGTCGTTGCCGCTCGTGAAGACCTGCGCGTCTCCGTGCAGGAGTACGACGCGTATAGCGGGTTCGCGCGCGGCGCGCTCGAACGCTTCCGCCATCGCCGTGTACATTGCAACGGTGATCGCGTTCTTGCGCTCGACCCGGTTGATACGGATGCGCAGGACGCGATCGTCGACGTCGGTTTCGATCAAGGAGGAGTTCCTTAAGTGGCCTCTCGCATGATATCTGCTATACAAGCAAAACCGCCCGCGCGAGGCGACATCCACAGGCACCGAGTGTACGCTGCGGGCCCTCGCAGAGCGCGACTCGCATGACGCAGGACGCGATGCTCCGCGCGGTGTTCGTCGACGCCAATCCGGCGCTCGGCGACGTGGCCGAGCGTCGGTTGCATCTTCCCGGCGTCGCGTTCACCGTCAATCGCCAGCCGGACATGGTTCCCGACGCCTTGCCCCGTCTGCTTACGGGCGCGCAGATCGCGCTGATCGATCACACGCGTCTGCCGACGGCGATTGCGCGTCGATGCGAGGGTCTCGCGCACGTCGTCTTCCTCGGCACCGGCGCGCGCAGCTACATGAACCCGGAGGAACTGGCGGAACTCGGGATCGCCGTGCATACGATCCGCGGCTACGGCGACACGGCGGTTGCCGAATGCGCATTCGCGCTGATGTGGGCCGCGGCGCGTGACTTCGCGCGCATGGATCGCGACATGCGCGCCGGTCGCTGGTCACGCAGCGATGCGCTGCAGCTCACGGGTCGCACGCTCGGACTGGTCGGCTTCGGCGGCATTGCGGCGGAGGTGGCGCGTCTTGCGTCCGGCGCCGGAATGCGTGTCCTCGCATGGAATCGCAGCCCCAAGTCGCGCGCGGGCGTCACGTTCGTCGAACTGGCGCGCCTGCTGGCGGAGAGCGACGTCGTTTCGATGCATCTGGTGCTGAACGACGAAACGCGAAACTTCCTGTCGCGCGAGCGCATTGCCGCCATGCGGACGGGCGCGATCCTCGTCAACACGGCGCGTGGGGCACTCGTCGACGAGGCGGCGATGATCGACGCATTGCGTTCGGGTCACCTGCGCCACGCGGGTCTCGATGTATTCGCCGTCGAGCCGTTGCCGGCGGGTCACGTGCTGACGACGCTGCCGAACGTCACGCTGTCGGCGCATTCGGCATTTCGCACGCCGGAAGCGAACGAGAATTTGATCGACGCCGCGCTCGGACACTGCCGGCGCATTGCGGGAAGGACTTTGGGGTCAGAGCAATAAGTCGACTTGTTGCTCTGACCCCAAAGTCGCAGTCAATGGCGCACGCCGGACTTCCCGGGCCGTTTACCCGTCGCAGCGACTGCTTCCACCGACAGCGTGAACGTGCATTGCTCGTGCGCGTTGAGCGCACCGACGCCGATCAACTTACGCGCGATTTCCTGACCTCGATCGTTGCGAATCGACACGACGACCGTGTACTCCCACGGATCGCCGTCGGCGGGATGACGGATGCTGCCTTCGATGCGCAGCGGCGTTACGACCGGCGCCTGCGACGCGTCCGCACTCGCGTCGAAGCGCAGGTAATGCCGACACGCCGGACACACGCCGGCGCTTTCGAGGATCGTTTCCCTGCAGTGCGGACATTCACGGGTCGCGCCGGGGCTCCCCGGGCGCACGCCGCTCATGAGCCGCTGCCGGCCTCCACGCCGAAACCGTTGCTCTTGCGTCCGCGCGTCACCTTGCCGTCGTCCCAGCCGAACTCGGCCTGTCCGCGCAGTCGCGCGCCGGCCGCGACCGTCAGCGAGCCGGCCTTGACGTCACCGATGACGACACCCGTCTGCTGCAGATCGACCAGTGCGGCTTCCTCGACGTTGCCTTCGAGTTCGCCGGCGATCGTCACACGTTCGGCGCGGACCGCACCGGTCAGCTTTGCGCCCGTTTCGATCGTCAGGTCGCCCTGCACGTTCACGTCGCCCTTGAACTTGCCGGCGATTCGCACGCTGCCGCCGCCTTCGATCTTGCCTTCGATCGTCAGATCCGCCGCGATGACCGATTCCTTGCGTGGCCCGCCGACGTCGGGGCGGGCGACGGGTGCGGTGGGTGCGGGTGTCAGATCGGGTTTGAGTGATGGCGCGTCGTAGCGCGACTCGCGCGGTTGCTCGGGCGCCGGCGATGGACTCAATTTTGTCGCGGTGTTGTCTTTCCAGATGGCCATGATGGGACTCGCGCGCGGTGGGGTTTTTCAGGCTAGCGCGAAACTCTGTACGCAGGCAACCAGAACGCGCGCCGGCCGCGTATGACATTGTTGTATTTCTGCCGAAAGCCCGGCTTCGCACGATCCTTTGACGAATCGACCCGATCCGAACAGGTTGTCGGTTCGGCGGCCGCACCTCGCCGGCCGGGGGTAGCGGCTCGCCCTACAATTGCCGGCTCGCGTCCGCGCCGAAGGGACGCGGCCTCCTGCATCGTCGAAGGCTACGCCTTGTCTGCCAGATCGAGCACGCCGCGCGACGCCGACGACGCGCTCGCCGAGCGCTACGACGACGTCCCCTATGCGAGCTCACCCGATCCGGCGCGCCACCCCGACCGGCTCGCGACGATCGGCACGCTGTTCGGCCTGGAGGTCGCGCCGGTCGAGACCGCCCGCGTGCTGGAGGTCGCCTGCGGTGACGGGGCAAATCTGGTCTCGATCGCCGCGACGCTTCCGAATGCGCGTTGCGTCGGCTTCGACTTCGCCGCGCAGCCGATCGCCCGTGGACGGGAGATGGCCGGCGCGCTCGCGCTTTCGAACGTCGACTTCCTCGAATGCGATCTGCGGAACCTTCCGGATGATCTCGGAACGTTCGATTACATCCTTGCGCACGGTTTTTACTCGTGGGTGCCGACGGACGTGCGCGCGCAACTGCTGCCGCGCATCGCGATGCACCTGGCGCGTAACGGCGTAGCGTTCGTGAGCTTCAATGCGCTGCCCGGATCTCACCTGCGCGCGCTCGCCTGGGACATGCTCGCCTATCACACGTCCGGCATTGCGGACCGGCGCGAGCAGATCGCAGCCGCGCGGGCGCTGCTCGAAACTGCCGGAGCACCCGCGGAGCGCGACGATGCGCTGATGCAGGCGTTGCGAGCCGAACTGCGCAGGACCGCGCAGTCCTCCAACTCGTCGCTCGCGCATGACGATCTCGCGCCGTTCAACCACCCTGTTTATTTCCATGCGTTCGCAGCGGACGCCGAACGCGCGGGCCTTGCGTTCGTTGCGGACGCACACCTGTCGACGATGACGGATGCCGGGCTTGCTCCCGCGGCCCGAAAGATGCTCGCCGGGCTCGATCGCACCCGGCGCGAGCAGTATCGCGACTTTCTGCTGTTTCGCCATTACCGCGAGTCGCTGCTCTGTCATTCCGGCGCAATGTCGCGGTTCGAGATCGATGCGTCGCGAGCCTTGCAGCTTCGTGCGGTGCCGTCGCTCGACACGCGGCGCGCCGCGGCGGCGCGTGCGGCCGCCCCGCATCCCGATGCGGACGTCGCCGCAATCACCACGGTACTGCTGTCGCATTGGCCGCACTCGATACCGGTGGCGGAACTCCCAAGGGTTTGCGCGGAAACGCCGCCGCGCGGCGGCGGCCGGTCGATCGCGCGACCCATCGAGGCGTTGGTCGCGCAGATGCACGCGGCGGACCTGCTCGACTTGCGCAGCACGGCACCTGCAGTGGCGGAAGTTGCGGGGACGCGACCGAAAGCCTTCGCGCCCGCGCGCTGGATGGCGCGCGAGCGAAACGTCGTTCCGAGCGTCTATCACGAAGCGCTGCGCTTCCCGGACGTGGCCGCCCGCAGGATGCTGGCGCTGCTCGATGGCTCCCGCACGCGTGCGGAACTATGCGCATCGCTGGGTGCGCCCTTCAACACACCCGAACGGCTCGACCCGGCGCTTGCAATCCTGGCCACGAAGGCGTTGCTGGTCGCCTGACCGGTTGCCGCGCCCGCGTCGAACGGCTATATACGGAGTTTCGAAGTTCGCAGGCGCGCGCCGCCGCGATGCGCAGGAGAGCGATGATGGATGCCGGACTTGATTTCGACCTCGGCGAGACGATGGGCCTGTTGCGCGACTCGGTGCGGGATTTCGCCGCCAACGAGATCGCGCCGCTCGCCGCCGAAGCCGATCGGCGCGGCGAATTTCCGAACGCGCTCTGGCCGAAGCTCGGCGCGCTCGGGCTGCTCGGCATGACCGTGGAGGAGGCGTACGGCGGCACGAACCTCGGCTATCTCGCCCACGTCATTGCGATGGAGGAGATCAGTCGCGCGTCGGCGTCGGTCGGACTCTCCTACGGCGCGCATTCGAATCTTTGCGTGAACCAGCTGCGGCGCAACGGCACCGAGGCACAGAAGCGCCGCTACCTGCCGAAGCTCGTCAGCGGCGAACACGTCGGCGCACTCGCCATGAGTGAGCCCGGATCCGGGTCGGACGTCGTTTCGATGCGCACGCGTGCGGACCGCAAGGGTGACCGCTACGTGCTGAACGGCAGCAAGATGTGGATCACCAACGGTCCGGACGCCGATACGCTCGTCGTGTATGCGAAGACCGAGCCCGCTGCGGGATCGAAGGGCATCACGGCTTTCATCGTCGAAAAAGGTTTCAAGGGTTTCACGACGGCGCAGAAGCTCGACAAGCTCGGCATGCGGGCATCGAACACGTGCGAGCTGGTGTTCGACGATTGCGAGGTGCCCGCGGACAACGTGCTCGGCCAGGAAAACGGCGGCGCGCGCGTCCTGATGAGCGGCCTCGATTACGAGCGACTCGTGCTGTCGGGCGGCCCGCTCGGCATCATGCAGGCGTGCCTCGACGTCGTGCTGCCGTACGTTCACGACCGCAAGCAGTTCGGCCAGTCGATCGGCGAGTTCCAGCTGATCCAGGGCAAGCTCGCCGACATGTACACGACGCTGTCGGCGTGCCGCGCGTACGTCTATGCGGTCGCGAAGGCCTGCGATCGCGGGCAGACGACGCGCAAGGACGCGGCCGGCGCGATACTCTACGCGGCCGAAAAGGCCACGTGGATGGCGGGCGAGGCGATCCAGGTGCTCGGCGGCAACGGCTACATCAACGAATTTCCCGCCGGACGCCTGTGGCGCGACGCGAAACTCTACGAAATCGGCGCCGGCACGTCCGAGATTCGCCGCATGCTGATCGGGCGCGAGCTGTTCAAGGAAACCGCCTGACGGGTTGCGCGATCTCTACGCTCGACACCCTGCTGGAACAGAACCGCGCGTGGGCGGAGCGCATGCGCGGGGGCGATCCCGATTTCTTTGCCCGGCTGGTGCGCCAGCAGGCGCCCGAATACCTGTGGATCGGATGTTCGGACAGTCGCGTGCCGGCGAACGAGATCGTCGACCTGCCGCCGGGACAGCTTTTCGTTCACCGCAACATCGGCAACGTCGTCGTGCACACCGACCTCAATTGCCTCTCGGTGATCCAGTTCAGCGTCGACATGCTGCGCGTGAAGCACATCATCGTCGTCGGCCATTACGGTTGCAGCGGCGTGCTTGCCGCGCTGGCCAGGCATCGAATCGGCCTTTCGGACAACTGGCTGCGACACATTCAGGACGTGCATACGATGCACGCGGAACGCTTCACCGCGATCGACGACGACGCCGAGCGCGGCGCGCTGCTGTGCGAACTCAACGTCGTCGAGCAGGTCGTGCACGTGTGCCAGACGACGGTCGTGGCCGATGCGTGGCAGCGCGGCCAGGACCTGACGGTGCACGGCTGCATCTACGGTCTGCACGATGGACGGTTGCGTGACCTGCAGCTCAGCGTGACACGCGGCACCGACCTCCGCGCGGCGTACGCGGGAGCCGTCGACAGCCTCGTGCGCGCAGGCGCGCGCGTGCCCGATTCGAGCGAAAAGGGCTGACGTGTCCGAGCCGGTCAGCGCGATGCGCACGAACCTCGACGTTCGCAGTGCCGAGTTCAGGGCGAACGCCGCACGTATGCGCGACCTCGTCGCCGATCTGCGGGAAAAAACGGCCGCCGTGTCGCGCGGTGGCAGCGACGATGCTCGGCGAAAGCACCAGGAGCGCGGCAAGCTCCTTCCGCGCGAGCGCGTCAACGCGCTGGTCGATCCCGGTTCGGCAATGCTCGAGCTGTCGCCGCTCGCGGCGTTCGGCATGTACGGCGGCGACGTGCCGTCCGCCGGCGTCGTCACCTGCGTAGGCCGCGTCGCGGGACGCGAATGCGTGATCGTCGCCAACGACGCGACGGTGAAAGGCGGCACCTATTACCCGATGACGGTGAAAAAGCATCTGCGCGCACAGGAGATCGCGCAGCAGAACCGCCTGCCGTGCATCTACCTCGTCGATTCGGGGGGCGCGTACCTGCCGGCCCAGGACGACGTGTTCCCGGATCGCGATCACTTCGGCCGCATCTTCTACAACCAGGCGAATTTGTCCGCGCAGGGGATTCCGCAGATTGCCGTCGTCATGGGCTCGTGCACGGCCGGCGGCGCGTACGTTCCGGCGATGTCTGATGAAACGATCATCGTCCGCAACCAGGGAACGATCTTTCTCGGCGGTCCGCCGCTCGTCAAGGCGGCGACCGGGGAGGAAGTGACGGCGGAAGAGCTCGGCGGCGGCGATGTGCACACGCGCATCTC
>DASSEA010000519.1:0-3476 GCA_035696805.1 Casimicrobiaceae bacterium | reverse complement strand
GGTGGTCCCGCGCTGGCCGAGCTGGCGGAACGCGGGACGCCGAGCGTCGTGCCGCTGCCGCGGCCGATGCTCGATTCGGGCAACCTCGACGTGTCGTTCTCGGGGCTGAAAACCGCCGTTGCGCTGCGGGCGCGCGAAGCGGCGCACGGCGGCAGTCCCGCGGCCCTCTCGTCGGCGCGCAAGGCCGACATCGCGAGCGCGTTCCAGGCAGCCGTCGTCGACGTGCTTGTCGCGAAATCGGTGCGCGCGCTCGAGGTCACCGGCTTCGCGACACTGGTCGTCGCCGGCGGCGTGGGTGCCAATCAGGCATTGCGCGCAAGGCTCCGGGATGAACTATCGGCACGCGGCGCGCAGGTGTTCTTCCCCGAGCCCCGTTATTGCACCGATAACGGCGCGATGATCGCCCTGACCGGCGCGCTGCACCTGGCGGAGGGCACGCGCGACATCGATGCCGGGCGCGCCGTGCCGTATGCATTCTCGGTCCGTCCGCGCTGGGCGCTGCAGTAAGCGTGGCGCGTCAACGTCCGATCGAGCGCTCGCGCCCTGCGATCAGCTCGCGGATATTCACCCGATGGCGCCAGAACAGGAGCGCGGCGATCACGATGCTGGTCCACGCAAGCGCGCCGGGACCCATCACGTAGAACATGCCGATCGGCAGGAGTACGGCGGTTGTCAGGGCGGCAAGCGAACTGATCTTGAACCCGAACGCCATCGTCAGCCAGATCGCCGTCAGCACCAGACCGAGCGGCCAATGCAGGGCGAACACGATGCCGGCGGCCGTCGAGACGCCTTTGCCGCCGGCAAACCGGTGAAACACCGGATAGAGGTGTCCGACGAACACGGCAACCGCAGCCGCAGGGAGCGTCCACTCCGCGGCGCCCAACGTATCGGTCAGCGCGCGCGCAGCCAACACGGCCACGAAGCCCTTGAGGCCATCGCCGAGCAGCGTCAACAGCGCCGCCGCCCGGTTGCCCGTGCGCAGCACGTTGGTTGCACCGGGATTTTTCGAACCGTAGTCGTGCGGGTCGGGCAAGCCGAACGCGCGGCTGACGATCACGGCAAAGGAAACCGAACCGATCAGGTAGGCGCCCGCGACGATGATGAGCGATGCGAGCACGATCGGTTCGAACGCCGAAGTTCCTTCGGTAAGATGGCTTCGATTGTAGCGCCCGTTCGTGCAGCCGTCCGTTGAACGCCGATGAACACGATCTTCATTCACGACCTGCGCATCGAGACGAAAATCGGTGTATACGCCTGGGAGCGCCAGCTCCCGCAGACGGTGCGGGTCGACGTCGATATCGCACTGCCGTCGTCGCGCCCGTTCGAAACCGGCGAACTCGCCGACGCAATCGACTACGCAGCGGTCGTATCGCGGATTCGCGATTTCGCCGGCACGCACGACCACCGGCTGCTCGAGCGCTTCGCCGAGGCGCTCGCTGCACTCGTGCTGGACGAGTTCGGGGCGCAGGCGGTGAAGCTTCGCGTCGCAAAGCTCGGCGCGCTGCCGGGCGTGCGCGAAATCGGCGTTGCGATCGAGCGCGAGGCGGGCATGCCGCGTCCGATGCAGGCACCTTGATACGATGACGGGCGCAGGGCGCGAAACCTGGAGGTGGCCATGGACGAAGAAACGTTCAATCTGAGCATTCGCAAGTTCCTGAAGGTCGTCGGCATCGGCTCGCAGCGCGAGATCGAGCAGGCAGTGGCGCAGGCGATCGCCAGCGGCAAGATCAAGGGCGACGAACATTTTCCAGCACACATGACGCTCGTCGTGCAGGGGCTCGACATCGATATCTCGTTCGATGGCGAGATCAAGCTGCAGTGATCGATTGATCCCGCGCGCTCGCGCACGCGATGAAATACAAGGATTACTACGCGGCGCTCGGCGTCGAACGCACTGCGACTGCCGATCAGATCAAGTCGGCGTACCGCAAGCTCGCGCGCAAATTCCATCCCGACGTTTCGAAAGAGAAGGACGCCGAGGAACGCTTCAAGGAAGTTGCCGAGGCGTACGAAACGCTTAAGGATCCCGAGAAGCGCGCCGCGTACGACCAGCTTGGCCGGCACGCGCCCGGCGACGAGTTCCGGCCGCCGCCCGACTGGGGCCAGTCGTTCGGCGGCACGCAGTTTTCGTTCGACGACGTCGACCTCGCCGACCTGTTCGCGAACCTGGCCGGGCAGTCACGCGGTCGAAGTCGCGCACCGAATGCGCCCCGACCCGGCCAGGATATCGAAGCCGCGGTGCGCCTCACGTTCGAGCAGGCGTTCACCGGCACTGAAATCGAGTTCGACATGGCGGTCGCCGAGCCGGACGAGCAGGGCGTTCTTCGCCGCGTGCCGCGCAAGGTCAAGGTACGCCTGCCGAAGGGCGTGACGGACGGCCAGAAGCTTCGCGTGCCCGGCAAGGGCGCCAAGGGCGTGAACGGCGGGCGCGACGGCGACCTCTATCTCGACATCAGCGTCGAGGCGCATCCGCTGTATCGCGCCGACGGCCTCGATCTCTACATGGAGCTGCCGCTCGCGCCGTGGGAAGCGGTGCTGGGCGCAACGGTGGAGCTGCCGACACCGGCGGGACGCATTTCACTCAAGGTTCCGGCGGGCACGCACGCGGGCCAGAAGCTGCGCGTGGGCGGACGCGGCCTTTCGAGGCCGGACGGCACGTCGGGGCACCTGTACGCGGTTGCGCAGATCGTCGTTCCGACGGTCGTCGATGAACGGCAGCGCGCATTGTTCGATCAATTGAAGGACGCATCGACATTCAATCCGCGCGCGCACATGACGTGACGGACGAACGAAACGGGAGCTGATGGTGGAATCGACGTCGGCACTGGTGCTGGACGAGCGCGGCACGCTGTCGGTTGCGCAGCTCGTCGAACAATCGGGACTTACCGAAGCAGAACTGCACGTGCTCGTCGACTGTGGCGCGCTCGCGCCGCGCGACCTGCGCGCGTCGACGTGGTTGTTCAGCACGCGGTGTGTCGTGACCGCGCGCACCGCGCGGCGCCTGCGCGACGACTTCGCGCTCGACGACGTGCACGCCGTCGCGATCATGTTGCGGCTGCGGGAGCGGATCGAGGCGCTCGAGCAGGAGCTGCGACATCTGCGCTCGTTGCGGTGAGTGGCGGCGAGCTCGCGATCAGCCGCGGTCGACTTGCCACGACGCATGGTCGTGAGACCCCGCCGCGGGCGCATCGCCCGGCGCTCCGAGTCCGCAATCGCTGACCTACGGGTTTCCGGCGCGGCGGCTCGGCGTCGCGCTGCGCGCGCGATCGACTGGGCCGCGCCACCCGTGACGGTCAGCGCGTCCTAGTCGCGCCGGGCGGTGTGCCGTCCGCGACGTCTGGCGACGCTTTGGTGGGAAGTCGAGCACGTTGATCGCGCGCTCGCCGCCACTCACCGCAACGAGCGCAGGTGTCGCAGCTCCTGCTCGAGCGCCTCGATCCGCTCCCGCAGCCGCAACATGATCGCGACGGCGTGCA
>DASSEA010000518.1:0-6201 GCA_035696805.1 Casimicrobiaceae bacterium | reverse complement strand
TGACGTCCTGTACGGTAGAAGCGCTGCGCTGGTTGCATTCACGGCGGGAGGCGATCGCCGCGTCGTGGTCGACACTAACCAAACTCGGGGTCGGCGGCAAGCGGCCGACGAGGACGCGCGACTTTGCTACGATGCGGGCAGACGGACCTTCCGCCGGAGTCGTCATGCCGGGCATCTACGACCAGCAGCTCGAACGCCGCGTCGCGAATTATGCGACGCTGACACCGCTGTCGTTCATTGCCCGCACCGCGTATACGTGGCCTCAGCGCCTCGCCGTCGTGCATGGCGCGCGTCGCTACACGTGGGCGGAAACCTATGCGCGGTCGCGGAGGCTCGCTTCCGCGCTGGCGCATCGCGGCATCGGCGTCGGCGACACCGTCGCTGCGATGCTCTCGAACACGCCGGAAATGATCGAGTGTCATTTCGGCGTGCCGATGACGGGCGGCGTGCTGAACACGCTCAACACGCGGCTCGACGCCGACGCGATCGCGTTCATGCTCGATCACGGTGAAGCCAAGGTCCTCGTCACCGATACCGAATTTGCGCCGACCGTCGGGCCCGCGCTGGGCCGGGTCCGGTCGAAGCCCCTCGTCATCGACGTCGTCGACGTGCTCGGGCCCGGCGGCGATCTCCTCGGCGAATCGGATTACGAAACCTTCATCACGAAGGGCGACGCCGACTTCGCATGGCAGCCGCCTGCGGACGAGTGGGATGCGATCTCGCTGAACTACACGTCCGGCACGACGGGCAATCCGAAGGGCGTCGTCTATCACCACCGCGGCGCGTATCTGAATGCGCTGTCGAACATCGTCGACTGGGGCATGCCGCGACATGCGGTGTACCTGTGGACGTTGCCGATGTTCCACTGCAACGGCTGGTGCTTCCCATGGACGATGGCGGCGAACGCCGGAACGAACGTCTGCCTGCGCAGGGTCGAGGCGGCCGCCGTGCTCGACGCGATTCGCGCCGAGAAGGTCACGCATTACTGCGGCGCGCCGATCGTCCATGCGATGCTGATCAATGCGCCCGATGAGTGGAAGCGCGGCATCACGCACCGCGTGAACTGCCTGGTCGCCGCGGCCGCACCGCCCGCCGCCGTCATCGAAGGCATGGAGCGCATGGGCTTCGAGATCACGCACGTCTACGGCCTCACCGAAACGTACGGTCCAGCGGCGGTGTGCGCGAAACAGCAGGAATGGTCGGCGCTCGACATCGCGTCGCGTACCGAACGCAACGGGCGTCAGGGCGTGCGCTATACGTGCCAGGAAGCGATGACGGTGCTCGATCCGCAGACGATGCTGCCGGTGCCGTTCGACGGCGAAACGATGGGCGAGATCATGTTCCGCGGCAACATCACGATGAAGGGATACCTGAAGAACCCTCCTGCCACCGACGAAGCGCTCGCCGGGGGCTGGTTTCATTCGGGCGATCTCGCCGTCATGCAGCCGGACGGCTACGTGAAGATTCGCGATCGTTCGAAGGACGTGATCATTTCCGGCGGGGAGAACATCAGTTCGCTGGAGGTCGAGGACGTGCTGTACCGGCATCCGGCGATCCTCGCCGCCGCGGTGGTTGCGCGACCCGATCCGCGCTGGGGCGAAACGCCGTGCGCGTTCGTCGAGTTGAAGCCCGGCGCCACGGTCGCCGAGCAGGAATTGATCGAGCATTGCCGGCAGCACCTCGCGCGGTTCAAGGTGCCGAAGAGCGTCGTATTCGGCGAATTGCCGAAGACGTCCACCGGCAAGATCCAGAAGTTCCTGCTGCGCGAGCGCGCCGGCTCGACGACGGCGATCGAATGAGCGCGAGGCGCGAGGTGAAACCGAGCGGAGGCCCGAAGGGGGCGTCCTCGCGCGAAATGAGCGAGGCCGACGCGCGGGCGTCGCCGATTACGCGGCCGACACAAATAGGCCGAGAATGAGCGTATGAGCGTATGAGCGTATGAGCGTATGAGCGTATGAGCGTATGAGCGTATGAGCGTATGAGCGTATGAACGCACCCCTCGACACCGGCGTCCTGCCTTTCGTGCTTTCCGAAACGCGCGATGGCGTGCGCACGCTGACGCTCAATCGCGGCGATCGCTTCAATGCATTGTCGAGCGACATGCTGCAGGCGTTCGAACGCGAGCTCGACGACGTCGCAGGGGAGCCCGACGTGCGTGCGGTGGTGATTGCCGCCGCCGGCCGCGGTTTCTGCGCGGGGCATGATCTCAAGGAATTGCGCGCGCATCCGGACGAGGCCTGGCAGCGCCAACTCTTCGACGCGTGCAGTCGCGTCATGGTCAAGCTGACCGCGTTGCCCCAACCGACGATCGCCCGCGTCCATGGACTCGCCACTGCGGCCGGCTGTCAGCTGGTGTCGATGTGCGATCTCGCGATCGCCGCCGACACCGCCCGCTTCGCACTGCCGGGTGTCAACGTCGGCGTGTTCTGCTCGACGCCTGCCGTCGGGGTCGTGCGTAATGTTTCGCGCAAGCGCGTGATGGAACTGTTGTTGACCGGCGACCCGATCGATGCAGCCACCGCGTTCGATTGGGGCCTCGTCAACCGCGTCGTCCCGGCGGCCGAGCTCGATGCCGCGGTCAAGGCGTTCACCGATCGCATCCTCGCGCGAAGCGCCGCCGTCATCGCGCTCGGCAAGCGCGCGTTCTACGCGCAGGTCGATCGGCCGCTCGCCGACGCGTATGCGGTCACGTCGCAGACGATGGCGTGCAACCTCCTCGAACCGGACGCCGCGGAAGGCATCGATGCCTTCGTCGAAAAGCGCAGCGCGAACTGGGGCCGTTCACGGTGACGATCTTGCATTGCCAAGCGCCCGGTCGATCGGGATAATCCGCGCCTGACCGCAGGACGATCCTGCCGGCGCCCTGCCGCCCGCGCCGCCGATGCCAATGGCCAACGACACGATCCTCGAAACACGCGGGCTCACGAAGGAATTCAAGGGCTTCGTCGCCGTGAAAGACGTGAACCTCGCGGTGACGCGCGGGACGATCCACGCGCTGATCGGACCGAACGGCGCCGGCAAGACGACGTGCTTCAACCTGCTCACCCATTTCCTGACGCCGACGCGCGGCCAGATCTTCTTCAACGACCGCGAAATCACGGGATCGCGGCCGGCTGCGATCGCACGCCTCGGGCTCGTCCGCTCGTTTCAGATCTCGGCGGTGTTTCCGCACTTGTCGGTGCTCGAAAACGTGCGGATCGCGCTGCAGCGGAAGCGCGGCCATTCGCTGGATTTCTGGCGGGGCGAGCGCGTGCTGACCGAACTCGACGCGCGCGCCCGCGAGTTGATCGAGGCCGTGGGCCTGTCGGCGTTCGAGAAGACGACGGCCGTCGAGCTGCCATACGGGCGCAAGCGCGCGCTCGAGATCGCGACGACGCTCGCGCTCGAGCCGGAAATGATGCTGCTCGACGAGCCGACCGCCGGCATGACGCACGAAGACGTCGAGCGGATCGCTGCGCTGATCAAGCGCGTGTCGGCCAACAGGACGGTGCTGATGGTCGAGCATAATCTGTCCGTGGTGTCGACACTCGCCGATCACATCACGGTGCTCGCGCGCGGCGAGGTGCTCGCGCAGGGAAATTATCGGTCGGTCTCGACCAATCCTGCGGTCGTCGAGGCCTACATGGGAGGTGCGCATGCGTAGTGCAGTCGGCCCGCGGCCGCTCCCTCCCTGTTGACGATGGCGAGTGCGCTACCTCGCGAAGCGCAAGGCGCAGCGGTCGCGCCGGCGCCCGTGCCGCTGCTCGCGGTCCGCGATCTGCAGGCGTGGTACGGCGAATCGCACATCCTGCACGGCGTCGCGTTCGACGTCGCGGCCGGCGAAGTCGTCACGCTCCTCGGTCGCAACGGCGCCGGCAAGACGACGACGCTGAAGTCGATCATGGGCGTCGTGCCGCGGCGCGAAGGCTCTATCCGCTTCGAGCAGCGCGAAACGGTGCGAATGCTGTCAAACCGGATCGCCAAGCTCGGCATCGCGTGGTGCCCCGAGGAGCGTGGCATCTTCTCGAGCCTGAACGTCGAGGAGAACCTGATGCTCCCGCCGAAGGTTCGGGACGGCGGCCTCAGCGTCGAGCAGATCTACACGCTGTTCCCGAACCTGTCTGAGCGGCGCAAGAGTCAGGGAACGAAGCTCTCCGGGGGTGAGCAACAGATGCTCGCGATCGGGCGCATTCTGCGTACCGGGGCCCGGCTCCTGCTGCTCGACGAGCCGACCGAAGGGCTTGCGCCAGTGATCGTCCAGCAGATCGGCCGCACGATCGGGAAGCTCAAGGAGCAGGGCTTCACGATCCTGCTCGTCGAACAGAACTTCCGCTTCGCGGCGACCGTCGCGGATCGGCATTACGTGATGGAGCATGGCAGGATCATCGACATGATCCCGAACGCCGAGCTCGATCGGAACATGGGCAAGCTGCACGAGTATCTCGGCGTGTAGCCGGCCGCGCACTTTTTTCAACGGAGGAGCAGTGATGAAGGCGATGAAACGCAGTCTGCTTGCGCTGACGATCGGCGGCATGCTCGCCGCAACCGCCGCGCAGGCGCAGATTTCCGACAACGTGATCAAGATCGGCGTGCTGTCCGACATGTCGAGCCTGTACACCGACCTCGCGGGCGCAGGATCGGTCGCCGCCGCGCGGATGGCGGTCGAGGATTCGGGCATCGAGAAGCGCGGTTACAAGGTCGAATACGTGTCGGCGGACCACCAGAACAAGCCCGACATCGGTTCCGCCATCGCGCGGCAGTGGTACGACACCGACAAGGTCGATGTCATCGTCGATGTGCCGAACTCCGGTGTCGCGCTCGCGGTGAACCAGATCACGAAGGAGAAGAACAAGGTGTTTCTCGCCAACGGTCCGGCGTCTTCGGACCTGACCGGCAAGGCATGCACGCCCAACACCGTCCACTGGACGTACGACACGTGGATGCTGGCGAACGGCACGGGCAGCGCGATCGTCAAGTCGGGCGGCGACACGTGGTTCTTCATCACGGCCGATTATGCGTTCGGGCATGCGCTCGAGCGGGATACCGCGGCCGTCGTCACGAAGAACGGCGGCAAGGTGCTCGGTGCGGTGAAGGTGCCCATCAACACGCAGGACTTCAGCTCGTTCCTGCTGCAGGCGCAGGCGTCGAAGGCGAAGATCGTCGGCCTCGCGAACGCCGGCGGCGACACGACGAACTCGATCAAGCAGGCGGCCGAGTTCGGCATCGTCAAGGGTGGCCAGAACCTCGCCGGATTGCTCGTGTTCCTCACCGACGTGCACGCGCTCGGCCTGCAGAATGCGCAGGGCCTGATCATCACCAACACGTTCTATTGGGACATGAACGACCAGACGCGCGCATTCGCGAAGCGCTTCGCCGAGCGCGACAAGGGCATTCATCCGACGATGGTGCACGCGGGCGTCTACGCCTCGGTGTTGCATTACCTGAAGGCGGTGGAGGCGCTCAAGAGCGACGAGGGCGCCAAGGTGGTCGCCAAGATGAAGGAAATGCCGACTGACGATCCGCTTTTCGGCAAGGGGACGATCCGCGTCGACGGCCGCAAGATCCATCCGGCGTATCTGGTCGAAGTGAAGAAGCCGTCGGAATCGAAGGGGCCGTGGGACTATTACAAGATCCGCACGACGATACCTGCTGAGCAGGCGTTCCGGCCGCTCAAGGACGGCGAGTGCCCGCTCGTCAAGTAACGCGTCGTGGGCAGGTCGGCGGGTGACGACCTGATATTCGAATGCCGGGGGCTCGTCGGGGCCCCGGCCACCGGAACACCCGGATGCAGGCACTCTTCGGGCAACTGCTGATCGGTCTCATCAACGGCGCGTTCTACGCGATGCTGTCGCTTGGGCTCGCGGTGATCTTCGGCTTGCTCAACATCATCAATTTCACGCATGGCGCCCAGTACATGATGGGCGCTTTTTTCGCGTGGTTCATGCTGACGAAGCTCGGCGTCGGCTACTGGTGGTCGCTGCTGCTCGCGCCGATCGTCGTCGGCGCGGTTGGCATGCTGATCGAGCGCACGATGCTCGCCCGGCTCTACAAGCTCGATCATCTGTACGGCCTGCTGCTCACGTTCGGCCTGGCGCTGATCATCCAGGGCGTGTTTCGCAACGAATTCGGTTCGTCCGGGCTGCCCTACCAGATCCCGCCGGTGCTGACCGGCGGCATGAATCTCGGCTTCATGTTCCTGCCGATCTACCGCGGCTGGGTGGT
>DASSEA010000517.1:0-4389 GCA_035696805.1 Casimicrobiaceae bacterium | reverse complement strand
ATCGCCCATCAACAGCGTCGGATGCGGACTGTCGCGCTCGACCGCCGCAATGATGCGCCGTACCTGTTCGCGCCGCTCACCCGGACGCAGCCCGAGATGCGTGGCGATGACGCGAAGCGGCGACACGATGCCGATGTCGATGCACACGTCGATCGCTCCCCGCGGCTCGTAGTGATCGACGGTAAGGTCCAGGTGCTCGACACTTTGCACCGGATAGCGCGACAGCAGCGCATTGCCGAAGTCGTCGCCATGCCGCTGCCGCAGCAAGCCGGCGGCGACGTGAAACCCGGTTTCGCGTTCCAGGTCGCGCAGGAAGTTCTCGTGCGCCTGCTCGGACGCCACCTCCTGCAACGCGACGATGTCGGCGTCGACTTCGCGCAGGACGTCGACGATGCGCGCGGGCGCATAGCGGCCATCGGCGCCGATGGCGCCGTGAATGTTCCACGTCGCGACCGTCAGTGCCTTGGTCGTCACCCGACGGCGCGTCGTGCGCGTCGCGACCGGCGCTTCAACTGCCATGTGCCAGCGGCGACGGCGGGGGCGCCGACGGAACGCGCGCGCGGAGTTTGCGTCGCAGTACCCACACGAGCGCGACCACCAGCGCTGCCGCCACGACCAGCAGTGCAAACGTGCCGGCACCGGGATCGCGCACCGCTGCGATCGCACGATCGACGAAAAACGTCATCGTCGCGATGCCGGGAAGCAGGCCGATCACCGTTCCGAGCAGAAAATCGCTCCACCGGATGTGCGATGCGCCGGCGACGACGTTGACGACGGAGAACGGCGCGATCGGCAGCATGCGGACGAACGCGACGGCGATCAGCCCGCGACGCGCGAGCCGGCGTGACAGATCGTTGACACGCGTGCCTGCGAGCTTGCGCACCGTTTCGCGGCCCAGCCTGCGGCCGATCGTAAAGGTCAGCGCTGCACTCAGCACCGCACCGAATAGCGCGTACACCGGGCCCAGGACCGGCCCGAACACGAGCGCGGTCGCCGCGATCAGCACCAGCAACGGAAACGCGACCAGCCCGCCGCCGATGAACGCCAGAATCACGGCGAACGGTGCCCACGGCTGCTCCCGCAACGCGACGCCGAATTCGATCAGTCGGTCGAACGCGAGCCATTCACGCAGCGGCGTGAACCGCCACGCGAGCGCCATCGCCGCCAATGCGACGACGCCGAGCGCCACGCCGCCGAGCCGTACGCGGGCACCCGTGCGCGCTTCGTCCTGCGGCACGAGATCGGCGACGATCGTGTCGGGATCGAGCGGTTGCTCCGGATCGAAGACGTGCCGATCGGGGACCAGCGCATCGAGCGCCGGATCGAACTTCGGTTCGACCGCGAGCAGCGACCGAGCGCCTTCGCGCCGAAGCGCGTCGATTGCGCGATGCAGGCTGCCGTCGCGCGCCAGCGCATTGGCCACGTCGTCCGCCGAGCAGCCGAGGTGCTCCGCCAGCAGGCGATTACGAAAGCCTGCGATAAGCGCGCGCAGCCTCGGCTCGCCGCGCGCTTCGATCGCGAGATTGCACTCGGTGTCGATTGCGAGCGAGCGATCGGACAGGTTCGACGAACCCACGGTCAGCAACGTGTCGTCGATGATCAGCACCTTGCTGTGCACGTTCAGGCAGCCGTCGCTCTCGCCCAGCCACGGCAGCATCGGGTAGTACAGACGGTAGCGGTCGTAGCGATCGGCAGCGCGGAGCTTGCGATGGATGCGCGCGCGCAGCGCACCCATCGTCGAGATTTCCAGCCAGCCGCTTTGCGTGTACGGCGACAGGACGGCAATCTCGGGCGCGTCGTCGTTGCGAAGGCGCTTTGCGAACGCGTCCGACACGATGCGCGACGTGAAGTACTGGTTCTCCGCGAACAGATGACGGCGTGCCGCAGCGATCACGTCCAGGTGCAGCGCGCGCACCTCTGCGACCCCGGCAGCGCCGTTGTACGCGGGCTCGGTGCGCGAAATCGCCACGTCGACATCCGTCGCTTCGATGGCAACGTCGTCCGGCCACGCGGTGTCGATCGGCGATACGGCCGCACGAAGCGGTTCATCGCCCGTGGCACGCTGCCAGCGCGCGCGCGCCAGGTCGCCGAGCGCGCGTGCGCAGTCGCCGGCGACCACCATGCCGACGTCGTGGAACGGGGGATAGGCTTCAGCGCGATGGTCGACGCGGCGCGGGTCGTGCGCTGCGTGTTCGCTCGTATCCCAGCGGCAGCGCGTGAGATCGTAGCCGCTGACGAACGCAACCGCGTCGTCGACGACGATGACCTTCTGGTGATGCGACGCGCCGATCGGATGCTTGTCGTCGAGGCGGAACGTGAGCCGCCGGTGCGTGCGCCAGTCGAGCTTGTAGATCGGCAGCCATTCGCGCTCCATCGCGTAGAGCATGGCGAAATCCCAGGACAGCACGTAGCCATGCAGCTCCGGACGTTGCGCGACGATCGCGTTCAGGAACTCGCCGAGTTGCTCGGGAAGACCGTCGCAAGCTCCGTCCGGAACGAGTCGCATGCGGCTGTCGATGTCCCAGCCGAGGATGAAAATCGAATGCCGCGCCTTGGCGAGCGCGGAACGGACGGCGGTGAAGTACTGCGCGCCGTCGACGAGGAATGCCAGCCGCTCCGCGCGCTCGATCCGCCAGCAATTGCGTCCGGGCACGAGGATCGGCCGACCCTCGTCCCTCAAAGGCACTCGCTCGTCGGCCGGACCGTCGGAAATGGCGCAGGGCTGGGTATGCACTCCGGGCATGGGACCGCGAGGAGTGCGGCCCGGGTTTGATTCTGGCCTCTCCGGGGCCGGCTGTCTGTCGGCGTCGTTCCGACACCACCCGCGTTGGACTCGCTGGCCGGTCGAGAATCCCGTCTGAGCCGCTGTCAGAGACGAAAGTCGCGTCTGACGCTAGTGATCGAGGCCTGGCTTGCCGAAGACGACGGCATCGAGAAAGCGATCGACATGCGGCATCCACAGACGCGCCCCGCGCGCGAGCAACGCGTGCCCGTCGGCGTTCGGCACGGGATCGGTCATGACGAACTGCGTCGCGCTGCCGCCCGCGGCGAACGCCCGATGCCACGCGCGCGGCCACTCGGCACCCCAGTACAAGTCGTTCGACGCGTACAGCCACAGGCTCGGCACGTGCGTCGAACGGCCGAATGCACCCAGCAATGCCGCCATGTCTTCGGAACCGCAACTGCGACCAGGTGCGCGGCCTCCATCGCCACCGGTGCCCCCGGCAAAGTTGATGAACGCGACGACGCCCTGCGGATTGGCCGCCGCGGTCGCAACCGACGCGAGGCCGCCCATCGATGTGCCCACGAGAACGACGCGGTGACGATCGACCCACGGCTGTTGGCGCGCCCACGCGAGCGACGCGAGCACGGCATCGGCCGCGCTCGACGCCGCATGCGCAAAATCCGGGGGGCCCCAGCAGTTGCCGAAGACGTCGTACCGCACGCCCGACGCTTCACGATCCTCGCCGCCGGTGGCCCCGTAGCCCGGACGAATCGGCGCGATGACGGCGAAGCCCTTGCCGAGCCAGTAACGGACATGACTTCGAACGTCGGGCATTCCGGTGCGGCTCCGGTCGTAAGCATTGCCGGAGCGACCGTGCGAATAAACGACCAGCGGAAAAGGCCCGTTGCCGGCCGGTCGGAACACGCCGGTCGTCATGCGGAGCTTGCCGCTCGCGACCGGTATCGGAACGACGTCGGTGTCGATGTCGGCGGCGCGAACCCCGGTCAGTGCGCCAACGGTCAGCCATGCGCCGGCGCATGCGCACAGAACGCGTGAGCGGAACGTCGCGGTGCTCGTGATGCCCATTCCAGCACGGCCGCCGCTGCGGATGCTGTCTCCCGTCTAAAGCGCGTCGGTCGCGCGCATGTTCGCCGACTCGTCCTTCGCCACTCCGCCCGCGGGGCGGTCGCAACCCGATTACGCCTCGCGGATGATAGCGGAAGCATGCGCGGATTGCGCCTGGGAACGTGACGATCGGCCTGGCCAGACGCGGCGACCGTGGAAAATCTGGTATCTTTTGTACGATCGTCCAAGGGAGATCAGACATGCTGAATCGTTCGCTGACACGCGCCGCGTGCATCGCGATGTTGCTGTCGACGTTCGCGGGCGTCGGACCGGCCATTGCACAGTCGCCGACCAACCCGCAAAAGCTCGTCGCCGATGCCCAGAAGACGCTGGACAATTTCGTGCGCGACCCGGACCAGACGTGGATCCGCGAGAACATCGGGCGCGCCAAGGCGCTGCTGATCGTGCCGCAGATCGTCAAGGTCGGATTCATTTTCGGTGGCTCGGGCGGCCAGGGCGTCCTGGTTGCGCGTAATGGCAAGACGTGGGTCGGACCTGCCTTCTACGATCTCGCGACGGCGAGCGTCGGCTTCCAGGCG
>DASSEA010000516.1:0-6909 GCA_035696805.1 Casimicrobiaceae bacterium | reverse complement strand
ACGCGCGCACCGGTGGCTGCCGCGGCGCGCGCGGCCGCGCGTCCCGCAGCGCCGCCGCCGACCACCAGCACGTCGCAATGCGCAAATTGATGCTGGTATACGTCCGGATCGGCCATCGACGACGCGCGTCCCATGCCGGCTGCGCGGCGAATCAGGTGTTCGTATCGGAGCCACGCGCGCGGCGTCGGCGGCCACATGAACGTCTTGTAATAGAAACCCGCCGGCAACAGCGCCGACAGCGCATTGGCGATCGCACCGGCGTCCAAGCGCAGCGATGGCCACCGGTTCTGGCTGTCGGCGACCAGGCCGTCGAACAGTTCGAGCGTCGTCGCACGCGTGTTGGGCTCCGTGCGTTCGTCGCGGCCGAGTTGCACGAGCGCGTTCGGCTCCTCGAAGCCCGCCGTATAGATGCCGCGCGGACGGTGATACTTGAAGCTGCGGCCGACCAGATGCACGCCGTTCGCGAGCAGCGCGGAGGCGAGCGTGTCGCCCGCGTAGCCTTCCAGGCGCCGACCGTCGAATTGGAACGCGAGCGGTCGCGACCGATCGACGACGCCGCCGCGCGGCAGCCGAAACGACTGCGTCACCTGTCGCCCCCATCCTGCAGCGGCTGGCCGATCGGTGCGCTCGCGAGGATCGCGTGCGTCCGTGTGTTGCGCCGCACGGCGAACCACTGGCGGCACCCTGCGCCGTGATACCACAGCTCGTCGTGCGGGCCGCTCGGGTTTTCGCGCAGGTAGACGTACTCGACCCACGTCGCTTCCCGCGCGTCGGGTGCCGGACGACGCAGCGTCGCGTCGCCGCCGTACGTGAATTCGATCTGGTTGCGCGAGCCGCACCACGGACACGGAATCAAGAGCATCGCGAACGGCCCCGGATCAATGCGCCCATGGATACGGGCCCGCGCCCTTCTCGTCGATCAGTCGGCCTTGCGCAAACCGTTCGAGCGTGAATGGCGCATTGAGCGGATGCGGCTCGTCCTTCGCGATCGTCCATGCGTGGGTATACCCGGACGCCGGCGTCGCCTTGAAACCGCCGTAGCACCAGCCTCCGGTCATGTACAGGCCTCTCACCGGCAGCTTGCCAATGATCGGACTGCCATCCATCGTCATGTCCATGATGCCGCCCCACGTGCGCATCAGGCGCAGGCGTCCGAAGCTCGGGAAGAGCGCGGTGCACGCCGCGACCACCTCCGCGATCTTCGGCAGGTTGCCGCGCTGCGCGTACGAGTTGTAGAAATCCAGGTCGCCACCCATCACGAGCTCGCCCTTGTCGGACTGGCTGATGTAGAAATGCACGGCGCCGGACGTCACGACGGTGTCGAGACAGGGCTTCACGGGTTCCGAAACCATCGCCTGCAGCACGTGCGACTCGATCGGCAGCTTGATGCCCGCCATCGCAGCGACGCGGCTCGAATGCCCGGCGACGGCGACGCCGACCTTCGCCGTGCGAATGTCGCCGCGCGTCGTCTGCACCGCCGCCACGGCGCCGCTTTCAATGCGAAGACCGGTTACCTCGCACTGCTGGACGATGTCGACGCCGAGCGCGTCCGCTGCGCGCGCGTAACCCCAGGCCACCGCGTCGTGACGCACCGTGCCGCCGCGAGGCTGCAACAAGCCGCCCTGCACCGGAAACCGCGCATTCGGCGAGCAGTCGAGCCGGGGAATCCTCGCGGCAATCTCATCGCGCGACAGGAACTTCGCATCGATGCCGTTCAGTCGCATCGCATTGCCGCGCCGCATCGCGGCGTCGACGTCGGCCGGCGTATGCGCGAGATTCAGCACGCCTCGCGCGCTGTACATCACGTTGAAATTGAGTTCCTGCGACAGGCCCTCCCACAGCTTCAGCGAATACTCGTAGAAATGCGCGTTGGCGTCGAGGTGATAGTTGGAGCGGACGATTGTCGTATTGCGGCCGGTGTTGCCGCCGCCGAGCCAGCCTTTTTCGAGCACCGCGACGTTGCGGATGCCATGTTGCTTCGCGAGGTAATACGCGGTAGCGAGCCCGTGGCCGCCGCCGCCGATGATCACGGCGTCGTACGACTTTTTCGGCTCCGGAGCGCGCCACGCGCGAGGCCAGCGGTCATCGCCGCGGATCGCGTGTCCGAGCAGCGAAAAGAGCGAGTAGCGCTGCACGATGCCTGATCGCGTCGGCGCTTACAGGATCTGCGACAGGAACGCGCGCGTGCGTTCCTTCTGCGGATGGTCGAAGAGCGCGGTCGGCGACCCCGATTCGACGATCATCCCGCCGTCGGTGAAATGCACGGCGTCGGCGATTTCGCGAGCGAAGCGCATTTCGTGCGTGACGATGATGCACGTCATTCCGTCCCGCACCAGTTCGCGGATCGTGTTCAGGACTTCCTTGACCGTTTCCGGATCGAGTGCCGCGGTCACCTCGTCGAACAGCATCACCTCCGGGCGCATCGCGAGCGAGCGCGCGATCGCGACGCGTTGCTGTTGACCGCCGGAGAGCTCCCCGGGGTAAGCGTCCTGCTTGGCCGCGAGGCCGACCTTGCGCAGCAACGCGATCGCGCGTTCGCGCACTTCGCGCTCGTTTTCGCGCAGCACGTGGATCGGCGCCATCATCACGTTCTGCAGCGCCGTCTTGTGCGGGAACAGGTTGTACTGCTGGAACACCATCGACACTTCCTTGCGCAGTGCGATCCGCTCGTGGTCGGTCCGTAGCGTGTGGACGTCGAAGTCGGCGACGCGGATGCTGCCGCGCTGGATCGGAACCAGCCCGTTGATGCACCGGAGCAACGTGGACTTGCCGGAACCGGAAGGGCCGATGACGCAGGCGACGCCGCCCTTCGCGACGCTCATCGAGACGCCCTTCAGCACCTCGACGTCGCCAAACGACTGGTGAACGTCGGTCAGAACGACGATCGGTTCGGCGCGCGTCTCGGACATCGCGGTCATTGTCTGACGGCGTAGCGCGCTTCCAGGCGGACGGTCCAGCGCGCGATCGGATAGCAGTACACGAAAAACCACAGCAGCACGTAGCTGTAGAACGCGAGCAGCAGCCCAGGGCGGTTTTCCGCCGCCAGCGCCCGCTGCGTCAGCGTCATCATTTCAGCGACGCCGACGATCGACGCGAGCACCGTCGCCATGGTCAGGATTGCGTACAGGTTCATCCAGGGGGGAAGCATCCGCTTGACGCACTGCGGGAACACGATCATCCAGAGCGTCTGGCGCCGGTTGAACGCGAGCGACGCCGCCGCCTCCCACTGCGTCGTTGGAATCGATTGAACCGCGCCACGCACGATTTCGGAAACGTTGGCCATTACCGGCAGCGCGAGTCCCAGCGTCGCCTTCGTCCAATCCGGGATCGGAACGGTGAGCCCGAACACCGTCACCTGGAACGGGAGCAGGAACATGCAATAGAACAGCAGCACGAGCCACGGCGCATTGCGAAAGAAATGCGTGACGAAAAAGGAACCTCTGCGCACCGGTGGCAGCAGCGAAATCTGCGCGAACCCCAGGAAGAACCCGGCGATCGTGCCGATCGACATCGCGAGAAAGCTGATCGCGAGGTTGAACACGAATCCGCGCGCGAGCAACGGCGTCCACTTCCAGATCGTTTCCAGGATCGCCGGATCGTTGCGCTGCGCCTGCGCCTGCGCGATGCCGCAGCCCACGAGGAAAGCAACGACGATCGCCACGCCATGCGCGGGCTGCAGCCGCCACGTGAACGACCCGGCGACGCGCTCGCGCAACGCCTGGCGCGTCATTCGCTGCGCCGCCGGCAGGAGAACGTTCACTGGCCGAATCCCGGGACGCGCAGCGCGCGTTCCCACCGATGCATCGCGTAGACGAGGATTCCGACGAGGAGCAGGTACGCAACGAGCAGCACGTTCATCATGACCGGAACGTTGAGCTCGTCCGACCAGATCTGGCTCGAAACGTACAGCATCTCGGGCACCGCGATCGCGTAGGCCAGCGTCGTCGTCTTGACGAGGTTGACCAGATTGTTGTTGAGCGCCGGCAGGCTGATGCGAAATGCCAGCGGGAACACGATGCGCAGGTAGGCCTGCAGGCGACTGAAGCCGAGCGATTCCGCCGCCTCGATCGTCGTGCGGGGGACGGCTTCGACGCCGGAACGGAAGATCTCGACGTTGAACGCACCGGCGAAAAACGACAGCGACACGATCGCCCACGTCACGTTGGAGACGAGCGGGCCGCCGCCGGCCGCCTTCAGCAGGCTGCCGAGTCCGAAGTAGAAGAAATAGAGCTGGACGAGCGGCGGGGTATTGCGAAACGCCTGGATGTACCCATGGACGAGCGCCCGCGCGATGCGCACGCGCGAACCCTGCACCCAGGCGCCGAAAATGCCGATGACGACGGACAGCAGCATGCAGACGACCGAAAGCTTCACGGTCATCCAGAAGCCGCTCGCGAAGCGCGCGCGATCGAACGCGTCGTAGAAGATCGTGAGATTGATTCCGGTCGCGTCGTTCAGCCACCGGAACCAGTCCCAAACGAATTGCATCGGCCGCTCCCCCGCCGGCTTTCACGGTGTCCGTTCACGGACTCCGTATGCGCGCGCGGCGACGGGCCGGCTACTGGACGGGAACGTCCGCCACGCCTGCCGTCGCACGGGCGCTTATTTCGCCTTGTCGTGCATCTCCTGCGCGAACTTCGTCGGCTTGATCGCGTATTTCTTCTCGAGCTGCTGGATCATTCCCGACTTGTGCCAGTCGCTCACCGTCTTCGACATGAAATCGCCAAAGCCCTTCTCGCCCTGCTTGACCGCGAGACCCCACGGCTGCGGAAGGATCGATTCGAGCGGCATTTCGCAGTCGCTCCATTCGGGCTTCAGCATTTCGCCGACGATCGCCGTGTCGTCGTACGCAAACGCGATGCAGTTGCCGTTACGCAGCGCGGCGTACGCCTCCGCCGTGCCGGGGAACGCGACGCCTTCGATGCCGTATTTCTCCTGCAGTTCCTTGTTGTAGAACGAGCCCTGGATCAGGCACACCTTCTTGCCCTTGAGCTGGTCCCACGATTTCAGTTTTTCCGATTTCTTCGCGAGGACATTGGTTCCGGACGCGTAGTAGTCGGGTTCGATGATGTCGACGATCTTCCGGCGTTCCGGCGTGTCGCTCATCGTCGCGATCATCAGGTCGATCTTGCCTTGCTGCAGGAACTGGATCCGGTTCGATGCGACGACCGGCACGAGTTCGAGCTTGACGCCAAGCCTTTTCGCGACGTCCGCGGCGAGATCGGGCTCGAAGCCGATGATCTTGCCGGACGGATCGAGATACCCGAACGGCCGATAGTCGGCCTTGGTTCCGACGACGAGTGTCCCTTTTTTCTTGATGTCGTCGAGCGTGTCGGCCCTCGCAGCGCTCGCCGCGAGAACGCCGAGCGTCAATGCCGATACGACGATTGCCACCCATTGCCTGCGCATGTTCCCTCCGTCGATGATGGTGGAAATTCGATCCTGGCGTAGCCGGATCCATTGTGCACGACGCCGCGGCGGCGGCTCGATATGGCTTACATGCCCTGCGGCGGTGCGACCGATCCGGGCCGCCTCGCGAGCGCGTCCTTCATTTCGGTCAGCGCCTGATCGAAGATCGTCATCGCGAGGTCGATATCGTCGCGCGCGACGGTCAACGGCGGCGCGATGCGCCACACGGAACCGCGCTCGGGTCTGCGGCGGATGTTCATGCTGAGCCCGAGCTGCAGGCAGCGCTCGGTCGTCAGCGCACCCAGCGCATGGTGCGGCTTGCGCGTCTCGCGACTGGTGACGAGCTCGATGCCGCGCAACAAACCCATCCCCCGGACGTCGCCGATCTCCTCGTGACGTTCCTGAAGCGCGCGGAGACTGGTCGCGAGGTACTCCCCCATCTCGCGACTCCGCTCGAGCAGATGCTCCTGCTCGATCGTTTCCAGCACAGCGAGGCCCACGGTCGCCGGCAACGGGTCCGACACGTGCGACGTGTAGAACGCGAAGTGCCGCTCGTGGCATTTCGCTTCGATCGCGTCGGTGGTGACGACCGCTGCGAGCGGAATACCGCCGCCGAGCGTCTTCGAAACGGTGAGCAGGTCGGGGGTAACGTTGAGATGCGACGCCGCGAACCAGTGGCCGAGCCGACCGAACGCGGTTTGCGCCTCGTCGAAGATCAGCAGCATGCCGCGCTGATGCGTTTCCTGTTGCAGCGCATCGAAGTAGCCGTCCGGCGGGACGATGACGCCCCCTGCGCTGATCACCGGCTCCGCGATCACCGCCGCCCCCGAGCCGGTCGACTGCATGTCGTACAGCTCGAACCCGACCTTCATGCAGGTGAGGTCGCAGCGGTCGCGGCAATGCCGGACCGGACACCGGTACGCGTTGGGCTCCGGCACCGCGAAGGTGCCGGGCATGCCCGGGCCGTAGCCCTTGCGGTCGCTCGCGAACGACACCGCGCCCGCGTTGCCGGTGACGCCGTGCCACGAACCACCGAGCGCGACGACTTCGAAGCCCCCGGTGTGGAGCTTCGCCATCTTGATCGCGGCCTCGTTGCTTTCGCTGCCGGTGTTGACGAACAGCGATTTGGCGAGCGGCTTTGGAACGATGTTCGCGATTGCTTCCGCCAGCTGAACGACGCTGCGCGGAATCATTCCCGAAAACAGGTGAAGCGCCGTTTCGCAACTCTTCCTGATCGCTGCGACGATGTTCGGGTGATTGTGGCCCACGGTGGCGCACATCTGGCCCGACGTGAAGTCGAGAATCTTTTTGCCGCTGGCATCGAAGACGTAGCATCCCTGCGCCCTTTCCACGATTTCCGGATAGGTGTCGCCGCCGTAGCGGATCAGGTGCTCGCGAAAATCCTTCGTGGCGTCGCTCATGACGATCAATCCACCGTGAGGCCGCGCTTTCGATGCCAGTCGACGATCGATTCCTCGGGATATTCGCGGAAATGCGCGT
>DASSEA010000515.1:0-2365 GCA_035696805.1 Casimicrobiaceae bacterium | reverse complement strand
GCCTTCCGCGCCGGCGAGACCTACGGCATTGCTCACCACGTGGGCGATGCGCTCCTCCGCGGAACCTTCGGCGAGCGCGAGCTGGCGATCGTACTCGGCGCGGCGCTTGGGGTCGCTGAGGATGCGGCTCGCGTGATTGATGAACCGCAGCGCCTCTTCGACGTTGCCCTGCCCGTCGCGCGTCTTCGCGTAGTACTTGCGAATGAGACCCCGCAATGCGGCGCGAACTTCCTCGTCGGACGAGGACGGAGAAATGCCCAACGCGTCGTAGAGCGTCGACTTCATGCAGCCCGGCAGCTGATGCACTTATATGCCATTGGAATAGTCGGCCAAAATCACGTCGTTGGCAACCCGGCTTGAGATCGGCTACGCAATTGGAAAAAGCGGGGTGCAAGTTCCGCGCCATGCGCCGCGGCGAGCGCGCCCAGCCCGCAACTCCGTGCTGCGCGCGGTATGCCGACGACAAAAAAGCGGCCGCGAAGGGCCGCTTTTCGTGCCGCGCGCCGGCAGGCCGGCGCAGCGTGCATCGATGTCGAATTCGAGTGATTACTCGGTCTTCGCGTTCTCGCGTGTCGTGAGCTTTTCGCGAATTCGTGCCGACTTTCCCGAACGTCCGCGCAAATAATAAAGTTTGGCGCGGCGCACGTCGCCCCTGCGCTTCACCTCGATCGAAGCGATCAGCGGCGAATACGTCTGGAACGTGCGCTCGACGCCTTCTCCGCTGGAAATCTTGCGGACCGTGAACGCGGAGTTGAGTCCGCGATTGCGCTTGGCGATGACGACGCCCTCGTACGCTTGCACGCGCTTGCGCTCGCCTTCGACGACGTTCACGTTGACGATGACGGTATCCCCCGGTGCAAACTCGGGAATGGTCTTGCCGAGGCGCGCCAACTCCTCGCGCTCGAGCGTCTCGATGATGTTCATGGCGTGATCCTTCCTGGCCCCAGGGGCCTTGTCGCGCAGCGCAGGGCGCCCCCTGATGCGCGCTAGGTTAGTTGTTCGTCAAACCTCGCTCGTGCCGCCATTCGTCGAGCAGTGCCTGCTCGTCCCGCGACAGCATCCGCTCTTCCAGCAGATCCGGCCGGCGTTGCCAGGTGCGACCCAGCGACTGCTGCAAACGCCAGCGGCGGATGGCTGCATGATTGCCCGACAACAGCACGTCGGGGACGCGTTCGCCATCATACGTCTCCGGCCGCGTGTAATGCGGGCAGTCGAGCAATCCGTCGGCGAAGGAGTCCTGCTCGGCGCTCTGCGCGTCGTTCAACGCGCCGGGCAACTGACGCACGACGGCGTCGATCACGAGGAGCGCCGGCAATTCCCCGCCCGACACGACGAAATCTCCGATTGAAATCTCTTCATCGACTTCGCGCGCGAGCAGCCGCTCGTCGATCCCTTCGTAACGCCCGGCCAGCAAAACGATGCCCGGCGCAGCAGCGAGCTGCATCACTGTGTCGTGCGTCAAAGCCCGCCCCGCCGGCGACAGCGCGATCGTGCGTGTTGACTTCACGCCCGCATCACGCTGCGCGCTCCGCGCGGCCGCGAGCGCACGCGCGAGCGGCTCGGCCATCAGCACCATGCCCGGGCCGCCGCCGTACGGCCGGTCGTCGATCGTCCGATACGCATCGTCAGCGAAATTGCGCGGATTGACGACGCCGAGTTGCCACAGCCCCTTGTCCCGAGCGCGCCCGGTGACGCCAAACGCTGCGGCCTGCGTCACCATGTCGGGGAACAGCGTGACGACGTCGATGCGCATGCGCGTGCCGTTTTGTCAGTAATCCGCGGACCAGTCGACGTCGATGCGCCGCGCGTCGACATCCACGCCGAGCACGTACTGCGCGACCCACGGGATCAATCGCTCGTGTCCGTCGGGAGCCGCCACGCGCACGATCGGATGGGCGCCGCTGTCGACGAAATCGAGCACCGTTCCCAGGCGCTCGCCGCCGCGGTTCATCACCTCCATGCCGGTGAGGTCGCTCCGGTAATACTCATCGTCGGCGGGCGGCGGCAGCGACGCGCGAGGAACGCCGACCACCGCGCCACGCAACCGGCCCGCGGCATCGCGCGTCGTGACGCCCTCGACGACGGCCACGATCGCTCCCGACTGCATCCGCGACTCGACGACGCGATGCGCAACCCAGGTGCCTTCGTCGCCCGCCCGCAACCACCAAGGCGAGAAATCGAGCAGCGCTGCCGGCTCGGCGGACAGCGGGACGACCTTGATCGCGCCGCGCACGCCGTGCGGCGCCGCCACGCGACCCATGACGACGATCGCGGGCGACGTCTGAAGCGTCAGGCTGCCGGCGCGGGCGCTTCGACGACGGCGGTCGCGTCCGTTGCGGCAGCCACGGGCGCGGGCGACGCCTTG
>DASSEA010000514.1:0-2605 GCA_035696805.1 Casimicrobiaceae bacterium | reverse complement strand
GAGCAGGGAACCCAGCGCCGCGAGCTTTTCGCGCTGATACAGCGATTCGCGCTGCCGCGCCAATTCCTCGGCGGAGCGCTTCTTCTCGGTGATGTCGCGGGCGATCGTCAGCACGTGCGGCTGACCCTGGTACTGCATGGGAATGCCGTGCACTTCGAGATCGATCAGCGAGCCGTCCTTGCGCTGCTCGGTGACCTCGGCGTGCAGCGATTGTCCCGCGGCCACCGCGCGCAGAAACGCGGACTGATAGCACGGTCCTTCCCATGTCCCGGGCGGCAGCGCCGAGAACTCGCCATCGCTGTAGCCATACATGCGCCAGAGCGCAGGATTGGTGTCGACGATCCTGCCCGCGGCGTTCCAGAGGGCGAGGCCGTCGATCGACGCATTGAACATCGCACGGTAATGCTCCTCGCTGGCGCGAAGCGCCGCCTCGGACTTGCGCAGTGCCTCGTCGGCACGCTTGCGCTCCGCGAGATCCTCTTGCAGCCGAGTCTGCGTTTCTGCGACGTCGACCGCCATCGCGTCGAACGCACGGCTCAACCGGCCCAGCTCGTCGGTGCCTCGCAATCCACTGCGCGCAGAAAGTTCGCCCGCCGCGAGCCGCTCGGCGGCGTGGACGAGGCGCGCCGTGCGTCGCGTCAGCAGGAAGTGGAACGTGAGCCACATGCCCAGCGCGAGCGCCGTTACCCAACCCGCCCAGTACAGCGACTGGCGAACGACCTGCGCGCGTGCCTCGGCCTTGTAGCGGTTGAGATCGTAGGCGAGGAACACGGCGCCGGTGCGCGAGGGTCGGAGCTCCTCGCGTTCGCTGCCGATCAGGATGTTCGCGTGACCGAGCAGCGCCTCGTCGTTCGCGTCGATCGTCATGCCGCGATGACCTTCGCTCGTCGCGTGCGCGGGGGAACGCGGCAGCGCTTCGTCGATCCGCCGTCCAACCCAGGCGCGCCGCGTCGCGGCCATCACGACGTCGCGATCGTCGGTCAGCGCGGCAAAGAGGACGTCGTGATTGTGGGCGAGGACCGAAATCTCGCGTTGCGCCGCAGTCTCGTCGCCTTTCAGCAGCAGGTACTCGAGCGTGCTTTGCAGCCGCGACATTTCCTGCCCGAGGCGCTTGCGACTGTCTTCCTCGGCGGCGCGCTCTGCGCGAGGCACATGGTAGAGCAGGTTGACCGCGCTCAGCGCGGCGGCAAACGCGAGCAGGATCAGCGGAACGGTGTACTTGAGCGATGCCGGGACACGAAAGGTCATCGTTGCTGTTGCGCAAGCGGTGCCGGTGCGAGCATGCGTTCGATGTCGACGCCCTTGCTGAGCAGCTTCGCATCGAGCATCAGCGTCATGAGCCGTCGTCCGGCAACCGCCAGCTCCGGCTTGTCCCCACCGAGGAACCGCAGGTTCTCCTCGCGCGACGGCACGTGGAGGCCGCCCTGCGCCTCGAGGAACGCCTCGCCGCTCGTCTGCTGCCGGATCCCCATCCGCCGCGCCGCGTCCTTGGGGTCGCGCTGCATGTAATCGATCGCATCGAACCAGCCGCTCAGGAGCGCCTGCACCTGGGCCGGCCGTTGCTCCAGAACGGGCGCCCGCACGGCCAGCAGGTCGACGATCTCGCCCGGTATCTGCGTGCTGTCGAACAGCGTCTGCGCGCCCGCGCGAAGAAATTGGCCGCGATAAGGATCGAACGTGACGGCACCGTCGACCTGGCCCTTTTCGAACGCCGCCGGTTGCTCGTTCGATTCGAGATGCACGACATTGACGTCGCTCGGCTGCATGTTGTTGACGGCAAGCGCACGGCTCAGGACGAACGCGCCGAGCGCGCTGCTTTCGACCGCGACCGAACGGCCCTTGAGGTCGTGCATCGTGCGCATGCCGTTGCGGCCGACGACCACGTCGGCGCCGTGCGACACGTCGACGACGAGGATGATCCGCGGGTCGAAGCCTTCGACGGCGAGGCCGAACAGCTCGTCGAGGCTGATGACCATGCCGTCGATCGCCTGGTTGCGAAACGCGCGCAATACTTCGCTCGCCGACGGATATTCGACCAGTTGCACGGCGGACGGGTCGAAACGCCCGAGCTCGCGCGCGAGGTACAACGGCTCGCTGCCGATCCACACGTTGGTCCCGATACGCAGCGCAGGTTCCGGTTCGCGCGCACAACCGAGCAGCGAGAAGACGACCGCGCCCGCCGCGAGCGTTGCCAGAAAACGTCCGATCCAGGAGCGCATGGCCGCCTCAATCGCCGTCTGGAATGAAGATGTAGCCCTCGTTGCGAATCGTCCGGATGAAGCGCGGATGCTCGGGGTCCGGCTCGACCTTCTTGCGCAGCCGCATGATCCGCAGGTCAACGCTGCGGTCGAACGGATCCCAGTCGCGCTGATTGAGGTTCAGGATCCGCTCGCGCGAAAGTGCCTGGTTCGGATGCTCCGCAAACGCCTTCAGCAGATCGAACTCGAGAGGGGTCATCGCGACCTCGCTGCCCTGATCGTCCACCAGCCGGTGCGCGCCGATGTCGAGCACACACCGCCCGATGCGAACCCGCGCGTCGCCGATATCGCCGCGATGCGCCGCTGAGACGCGGCGCAGCACACTCTTGACGCGCGCGAGCACCTCG
>DASSEA010000513.1:0-4229 GCA_035696805.1 Casimicrobiaceae bacterium | reverse complement strand
GCTGCCCCCGGTCGTGCCGAAGATCGAGTCCGAGCTGCATGATCGCGCGCTCGTTGGCCCAATCGATGCGATTCGCCGCATCGAGCACGACGATCCCGTCGGGAATGGCGGAGGCGGCCTGGCGAAACCGGTCGATGATATGGCGCAAGTCGCGCTCGTACGCGTTGCGCACGCGGATGCGCCGATAGATCGCCGCGAGCAACGGCGCCCATTCGCCGCGACCTTCGGGTACGTCCGTGTCGAGCGATGCCGCTGCCCAGTCGCTGATGCGTTGCAGGTGGACGAGATGAAAGCCGATGATCAGCGCGGCACCGAGCGTGACCACGACCAACGCGGCCATGCTTCCCGCGATCAACCCGACGACCAGCGCGATCGCCAGGACGGCGATCGGCGCGCGCAAGCCCTGGCGCAAGACAGGCTTCATGCGGCGGGCCCGCGAACCGACTACGGCGAGAGCGTGCGTGCCGTCGACACGAGCCGGTAGCCGCTGCCGCGAACCGTCTCGATCATCGCATCGGCACCGAACGGCTCGAGCGCTGCGCGGAGGCGGCGAATGTGCACATCCACCGTGCGCTCTTCGATGTACACCTGGTCGCCCCACACCATGTCGAGAAGTGTTGCCCGGCCGTGCACGCGGTCCGGCCGCGCCATCAGGAACCGAAGCAGCCGGAACTCGGTCGGCCCGAGCGTCACTTGCCGCCCCGCGACCGTGACGCGATGCGCACCCGGATCGAGCTTCAATGCGCCGGCCTCGAGCGTTTCCTGTGCCGCCTCCGGCGCGCGACGCCGTAACACCGCCTTGATGCGCGCCTTCAGTTCCCGCGGACTGAACGGTTTGGTCACGTAGTCGTCGACCCACGCCTCGAGCCCGGCTACCTTGTCCGCTTCATCGCTGCGCGCGGTGACCATGATGATCGGCAGGTCACGTGTGCGCGCGTCGGCGCGCAATCGTCGCGCAAAGGCGAGGCCCGATTGGCCCGGCAGCATCCAGTCGAGCAGCAGGAGGTCCGGCAGGGCCGTCTTGAGCGCGAGCTCCGCCGCCTCGGCGTCCTCCGCCTCATCGACGCGATAACCGGCGTCCGCCAGGTTGACCTTCAGCAATTCGCGGATCGCCGGCTCGTCTTCGACGACGAGAATCGTCGGAATCATCGGAGGTGTTTCAAGGCTGCGCGAGCTCGGCGCGAATCTCGTCCGCGGACGCGTGACGAACGTCCTTGCCCTTTACGACCTGCACGACCGCTTCGGCGATGTTCTTCGCATGGTCGCCGATGCGCTCGATGGACTTGGCGATGAACACGATCTCGAGCGCTGGCGTGATCGTGCGCGGATCCTCCATCATGTAACTGATCAGCTGCCGGAGGATCGACGCGAACGCCGCGTCGATGTCCGCGTCCCGGTCGATCACCTCCGCCGCGGCGATGACGTCGAGCCTCGCAAACGCGTCGAGCGCGAGGCGCAGCATCGTCATCGCATGATCGAGCGCTTTGGCGGTGTCGAAGTAGCGGACGCGCGCGAGCCGATCGCTGCTTCGCGTCTGCGCCGCCTTGTAGGCGATCTTTTTTACCTCGTCGCCGATGCGCTCGAGGTCGTTGACGATCTTGCTGACCGTCAACACCATCCGCAGGTCGACCGCCGTCGGCTGCCGCCGCGCAATGATCTGCGCGCATTGCTGATCGATCGTGACCTGCAACTGGTTGATTGCAGCCTCGTCGGTCCCCACTGCGTCGGTACGCCGCGCGTCGTCCTCCTTCTCGAGCGCTTCGATCGCGCGCGTCAGCTGCTGTTCGACGATGCCGCCCATCGACAGCACGCCCGAGCGGATACCCTCCATCTCGGCGTCGAACTGCTTGTTCGTGTGATCGCTCATCCCGATACCCCACCCGTCGTGTCACCGAGCATACAGGCGGCGGTTCATCCGAAGCGCCCGGTAATGTAGTCCTCGGTTTCCTTCCGCGACGGCTTGAGGAAGATCTGGTCGGTCGCGCCGAACTCCATCAGCTCGCCGAGGTACATGTACGCCGTCTTGTCGGACACCCGAGCTGCCTGCTGCATGTTGTGCGTGACGATCGCGATCGTGTAGTCGGCCTTCAGCTCGGAAATGAGCTCCTCGATGCGCGCCGTGGAGATCGGATCGAGCGCCGACGTCGGTTCGTCGAGCAGGAGCACCTCCGGTCGCACGGCGACCGCCCGTGCGATGCAGAGCCGCTGTTGCTGTCCACCGGACAATGCCATCCCCGACTGCCGCAGCTTGTCCTTCACCTCGTTCCACATTGCGGCTTTGGTCAGCGCCCATTCGACCCGTTCGTCCATGTGGCGCGCTGAAAGTCGCTCGTAGAGCCGCACGCCGAAGGCGATATTGTCGTAGATCGACATGGGAAACGGCGTCGGTTTCTGGAACACCATGCCGACCTTCGCGCGCAGCAGATTGAGGTCCGTGTCCGTGGCGAGGATGTTCGCGCCGTTGAAACGAATCTCGCCGCTCGCGCGCTGGTTTGGATAGAGCGAATACATGCGGTTCAGCGTGCGCAGCAACGTCGATTTGCCGCAGCCCGAAGGACCGATGAACGCAGTGACCTCGCGTTCGGCGATGTCGAAGCCGACGTCCTTCAGCGCGCGAAACTCGCCATAGAAAAAATCGAGGTGGCGGATGGACATCGTGACCGTGGCCGGCGTGTGCTCGGCGGTGGACGCTGGCACCGCCTTTCGTTCCGGGATCGTCGCGTCGAGCGTCGTCGAAATCATGTCAGCGCGCACTCTGTTGGCGGAACACCGTTCGCGCCAAAACGTTCAACAGCAGCACCGCCAGTGTAATCAGTAACGCCGCCGCCCACGCAAGCGACTTCCAGTCGTCGAATGGGCTCATTGCAAACTGGAAGATGACCACCGGCAGGTTTGCCATCGGCGCGTTCATGTCGGAATTGAAGAACTGATTGTTGAGTGCGGTGAACAACAGTGGGGCCGTCTCCCCGGACATGCGAGCGACCGCGAGCAGCACGCCGGTCATCACGCCTCCGCGCACGGCCTTGAGCGTAACCAGCAGCGTCACTTTCCACATCGGCGCGCCCAGCGCGATCGCCGCTTCGCGCAGGCTGTTCGGCACGAGCCGAAGCATGTTCTCGGTCGTCCGCACGACGACCGGAATCGCGATGAGCGCCAGCGCGAACGCACCCGCCCATCCCGAGAAATGACCGACGTTGACGACATAGACCGTGTAAACGAAAAGACCGAGGATGATCGACGGCGCCGACAGCAGGATATCGTTGATGAAGCGCGTCGTCTCGGCGAAAGGCCCGCTGTGGCCGAACTCGGCGAGGTAGATGCCCGCCAGGATTCCGATCGGCGTGCTGATGAAAGTCGCACTGCCGACGATCAGCAGGCTGCCGTAGAGCGCGTTGGCGAGGCCACCCGCAGACCCCGGCGGCGGCGTGCTGCGCGTAAACAACTGCAGCGACAGGGCGCTGCTCCCGTTGCCGATCAGCACGGCAAGGATCCAGAACAGGAACAGCATGCCAAACGCCATCGTCGCAAGCGACATCGCAAGGTTGAAGCGATTGACGCGCAGCCGCCGTCGGTACCGGGTCGACACGGCGACACGCGTTCCCTCCTTGCCGCCTGCCTGCGTCACGTCCGCGCGCCTTCCTGCCGTGCCAGGCGTGCGATCAGCAGTCGTGATGCGGCCAGCACCAGCAGGGTCAGTACGAACAGCACGAGCCCGAGGGCGATCAACGCGCCGCGGTGGATCGGATCGGCGGCCTCGTTGAATTCATTCGCGAGCGCGGACGCGATGGAATTGCCCGGCTCGAACAACGACGCACGAATCCGATAGGCGTTGCCGATGACGAACGTCACGGCCATCGTTTCGCCGAGCGCGCGCCCAAGGCCGAGCATGATGCCGCCGACGACGCCGATCCGTGTATAGGGAAGCACGACGTTGCGGACCACTTCCCATGTCGTGCAGCCGAGGCCGTACGCGGATTCCTTCAACACGGGTGGAACGATTTCGAACACGTCACGCATCACCGACGCGATGAACGGGATCACCATGACGGCGAGGATGATGCCGGCAGTGAGGACGCCGAGGCCCGTCGGCGCACCCTGGAAGAGCGGTCCCAGCGTCCATACGTTGCCGAGCGTGCGCGTCAGCAGCGGCTGCACGTGATCGGCGAAGAACGGCGCGAAGACGAACAACCCCCACATGCCGTAGATGATGGACGGGATTGCCGCGAGCA
>DASSEA010000512.1:0-3735 GCA_035696805.1 Casimicrobiaceae bacterium | reverse complement strand
CGTGACGCGCGCGTGCACCGGCAGCGCCACGCCGCCGACTTCGCAGGCTCGCGTCGAAATGCGGTTGCCGAGTTGATTCGAACTCTCGAAACGCAGGAATTCCTCGACCGCCGACTGGATGAGCGCCGGCTCGCGGATCAGGCGCCGGCGCGCGTCCGGCCATTCGGTCAGCGCATGCAGCGCGTTGCCGATCAGGTTGGTCGTCGTCTCGTGGCCGGCGTTCAGCAGGAAGATGCATTGATGCAGGAGCTCTGTCTCGCTGAGGCGATCGTCCTCGCGGTCGCTCGCAATGAGCCGGGTGAGCACGTCGGTGTCCGGATCACGCGGTCTCGATCGTCGCTCGGCGACGAGCGTGCGCAGGTAGTCCGACATCTCGACGACGGCATGATTGCCTGCGCTCGCGCGCTCGGGGGTCAGCACAGGTTCGAGCGCACCGAGAATCGCGAGCGACCACCCGCGCAGCGGCCCGCGCTCGTCATGGGGTACGCCGAGCAGGTTGCCGATGATCTCGACGGGAATCGCACCCGCGTATTCGTCGATCAGGTCGACTTGCCGGCGTGCGGCGAGCGCATCGAGCAGGCGGTCGACGAGCGCGACAAGTCCCGGCTCCATCGCTGCGATATGCCGCTGCGACAGCGCACCGACGATGGCGCGGCGCACGCGCGTATGCAGCGGCGGATCGTTGAACACGAGGCTCGTCGTGTGATGCTCGTAGAGCGGCGTGTCCCCGTATTTCGGTCGGAACTCGCGCCGCTTGTCGGAACTCCACGTCACCGGATCGCGGTACACCGGCACGATGTCGTCGTAGCGCGTCAGGAACCACGAGCCGTCGGGCATCGCCTTGACCGGCGCGTGCTCGCGCAGCGCGCGGTAATACGGATAGGGATTCGCGAAGAAATCAGGCGGCAGTTGCGCGAGGTCGAACCGTGCCGCGCGTTCGGCGTCGGTGCCGGCTTCCGCCATCGTCAACCGCCGCAGAAAAACTCGACCGTCTCCGTCGGGTCCTTGGCGTACGCGTGGCCGAAGCTGATGCGGCCGTGCTTGCGCAGGATGAATTCCTCGCGTCGCAGCGGAATCTCCGGCTCGTCGGCGATCGTCAGGAACGTGCCGTTCGAACTGTGGTCGACCAAGACGAACCGGTCACGCCGGCGCTCGATGTGCGCATGCATCCGCGAGGCGAGCCGGTCGGCGATGACCAAGTCGTTCTGCGCATCGCGCCCGAGCGCCACCAGCGCCTTCCGGTCGCCGAGCATGACCTCGTGCTCGCCGTGGCGAAGGCGCAGTTGGGCCGACGGCGTCACGATTCGCGTCGACAGCGTCGTCAGGTCGTCGCCCGAGTCCTGCCACAGCAGTTCGTACACGCTCATGTCCCGAAGCTTGCCCTTGACGGTGACTGCCGTCAGTTCGCGGGCGCGTGTCCGAAGCCACGGCGACAGCGCCGAAATCGTCGCGGCGGACGTGATGATCTGCGTGCCGTGCGCGACGCCGACCAGGCGTGCCGCGATGTTGACCGAATCGCCGAAGACGTCGCCGTCCGCCGCTTCGATCGCCGGGCCAAAATGAAAGCCGACGCGGATCGCGAGCCGCTGCGATTCGACGGGCGGCTCCGCCGCGACGCGCGCCTGCATCTCCGCCGCCGCCTGGGCACCGTCGTCGGCGGCCGGAAAGACGGCGAGGACCTCGTCGCCGATCGTCTTCACGACGCGCCCGCGATTGCCCGTGCACGCATCGCGGACGAGGCCGAGGCAGCGACTGATCGCTGCGAGCGCGCGCTCGTCGCCGAGCGATTCGTAGAGTCGCGTGCTGCCGCTTACGTCGGCGAACAGCACGGCGATCTCGGACGAGGCAGTGTTCATCGGCACACCGAAGCGAAGAGCCGCAGTATAAGGTCCGTCTCCGGCGTCGCGCCTCATCGTTGCCGGGTTGTGCAACCCTGCTGTCGGTCGCGAGTATTCGCGTTGACCCGATTTGCCGGCAGCGCCTAGTATGAAGAACGTGCAGAGTCGCTTTACGCGTTCGTGGTCGTCAGGGCGGATGGTCGCGGCCATCCTGCTTGCGCTCGTCGCCGGTGGGGTCAGCGCCGCGGATACCGGCATCTACACGATCGTCGACGGGACGGCGCGCGTGCTCCGCGGCGCGGTGTGGTTCAAGCTCGCCGCGGGTGCGCGGCTGCAGGATGGCGACATCCTGGATCTGCGGGAGAATGCGCAGGTACAGCTCGAACTGACCGACGGGCGCGCGATCGATCTGCTCGGACCGGCGAGCGTGCACGTCGCGACCGTTGCGGCCACGGCGGCAAAGGCCGGCGAGCGTGTCGAAGCGGCGATCCAGCACGGTTGGCTCAAGGTCGTCGGGTCGAACAAGGCGCCGCTGCAGTTGCGACATGCGGCCATGAACGTCGACCTGGGGGACGCGGTGGTGGTCGTCCATGCGGAAGCTGCGGCCATCGAATGTTTCGTCGAGTCGGGAACCGTGAAGATCGCCTTGCCGCAGGCGCGCGGCAAATCGGCTGCTACCCGTGACGCGACCACGGACGAATACGTGTCGCGGTCGGGTGATCGGTCACCGGTGTTCTCCGCGCGCCCGCCAGCCGCGTTCGTGGCGGCGATGCCGCGCGAATTTCGCGACCGCCTGCCGACGCTGGCCGCGCACTTTCCGAAGGACGTCGCGTTGACGCCGGTGGGTGACGTCACGCTGCCGGAGGCCGAGCCGTGGCTCGCCGGTGCCAACCGCAAGCCGTTTCTCAGGCGCTTCGGAGGGCGCCTGGCCGATCCGGCGTTTCGTTCGGCGGTCATCGCGCGCGCTGCCGCATTTCCGGAATGGGATCGCGTGCTGCGTCCCGAGCGCTATCGGCCGCGCGATCCGGACGCCGCGAATCCCCCCGCCGCGGCGCGCTGAAGGTCCATGTGAGGTGAACCGATGAAGCTGATCTGGAAATTCAACCTGGTGCTGCTCGGGATCTTCCTGCTCGGCTTCGCGATCGCGGGGTACGTGTCGTACGGCGTCCTGCAGGCGAACGCGCGCGAGGAGATCGTGCAGAACGCCCGGCTGATGATGGAGGCGGCGCTCGCCTCGCGCACGTACACGAACACGCAGGTCAAGCCGCTGCTCGAAACGCAGCTCAAGTACACGTTCCTGCCCCAGACGGTACCCGCGTACGCGGCGACGGAGGTCTTCAACGAGATGCGCAAGAAGCATCCGGATTACGGATACAAGGAGGCGACGCTCAACCCGACCAATCCCCGCGATCGGGCGAGCGACTGGGAAGCGGACATCGTCAACGTGTTCCGCCAGTCGTCGTCGAACAAGGAGATGATCGGCGAGCGCGATACCCCGACGGGCCGCACGCTGTATCTCGCGCGCCCGATCGACGTGTCGAGCGCCGCATGCCTCGTGTGCCACAGCACGGCGGATATCGCGCCGAAGACGATGATCGACCTCTACGGCAGCGCGAACGGCTTCGGCTGGAAGTTCAACGAGGTCATCGGCGCGCAGGTCGTGTCGGTGCCGATGTCGGTGCCGATCGCGCGCGCGAACGAGACGTTTAGAACGTTCATGCTGTCGCTCGCGCTGGTGTTCCTCGCGACGTTCGTCCTGCTGAACGTGATGCTGCACATGATGGTCATCCGGCGCGTCACGCGCCTTTCCGCGATCGCCGACCAGGTGAGTCTTGGCAATCTCGACGCGGGCGACTTCAAGTCCACGAGCAAGGACGAGATCGGCGTGCTGACGGAG
>DASSEA010000511.1:0-2681 GCA_035696805.1 Casimicrobiaceae bacterium | reverse complement strand
GAATGTAATCGGACGCGACCCAGGCGTGCGGCAGGTCCCCGACGAACAGCGGCTTGCGCAATTCGCGTCCGACGACTTCGGGCCACTGGTTCCACGCTGCAGGGCGACGCCCCGCCATGAAGAAGTCCAGCAATTCGTGCGCACGCTCGCGAAAGCCGAGACGCACGAACGTGCCGACCGTGCGCAGTTCGTAGGGCGTGTATTCGTTCCACGCCGCCTTGCCGTCACGGCGCGCGGCGAACGCGGTCCAGTAGCGCTCGAACGTCGGCGTCAGCAATTGGTCAGGGACTGCGAGCGGGTCGCCGCGCGGCGCGAGCGCGATCGTCGTCGACGTCGCGTCGAAATCGCCGAGCTCGACCGAGCCGGGCAGGTAGTCGATGCGATGCAACGCGGCCGCAGCAGTCAGCGAAGCGTAGAGATCGCGCCGAAATTCGTCGTGCGCGCTGCCGAGCCGCTTGGCGGACTTCGCGTCGCCGAGCGCGTCCGCGATCATCGTCGCGCTCGCATACCCCTTGAGCGCCCAGAAATCGTCCCAGTACGAATGCACGGGCTTGGCCGAATAGCCTTCATGACTGATCGACGCCGGCACGAGACCGAAAGTCGGCGGCCGCTTGCCGTCGTGGGCGCCGACGACGCGTCCGCGCTGGCGGAGCGTTTCGAGATAGCGCGCTGCCGTGTCGATGCGTGGCCAGGCCTCGCCAATGAAGCTGCGATCCTGCGTGTAGCGATAGATCTCGCCGGCCAGGAACAGGAATTCGCCGGCGCTGTCGTGCTCGGGCACCGGGTCGGGGCCGCGTGCGTCGACGCAGCAAGGCACCTTGCCGTCATCGAACTGGTGGGTCGCATACCAGCGCCAGTAGTCGGAGGCAACGGCCGCGTGACCGAGACGCAGCAGCGATTCGCCGATCATGGCGCCGTCGCGGATCCACGATCGTGCGTACGAACGCGTCCCCGGCCGCAGCACCGCGCCGTCGCGCGTCATCAGGATGTGCGCAAGCGATGTGCGCAGCGTATCGACGAGCGGTTGCGCCTCGGGCGGGACGCGGAACGTCACGCGGTCGAGCTTCGAGCGCCACGCTGCGGCCACGTTCGCCTGCTCGCGCGCGAGCCATTGCACCGGCGACAAGCCGGCGGGTCCCGCAAAGGCCGTATCGGCCGCCAACGGGACGACGATGCCGACGGTCGTCGTCGCACGTGCCGCGAGCGTCAGCGGGTAGTGAAGCGCCGCGGAGGCGTAACCGAAGTCGTCGTGGACCTCGCGCCGCGACTTGGGGTCGGCGGCGACGAGCGCGCGACCGAACGACCCGGCGTCGAACGGCTGCATGACGACGCGCGCGGGCGCTGCGAGCGGATGCACGCGTCGCAGTGCATTGACGTCGAGCGCACCGGCCTTCCACGCGAGATCGTGGATCGGGCTCACGCCGCCGACGGTCGACAACGTCTGCGTTGCGGGATTCGCCTGGAACGGTCGCACCGCGAGCACCAGCGTCAGCGTGAGCGGTTGATCGGTCAGGTTCGCGACGTCGTAGCGCGCGACGAGACGCGTGTCGTCGCGCGTGCCCCCCGCGAAGGTCGTCACGCGAAGCGACCAGCGCGGCGTCGTCCACAGCACGCCGGGAAGCGGCAGGTCGTCGTCGACGAGAAACGGCTTCGACTCGACGTCGGCCCACCTCGTGACCTTGCCGCGCTCGGCGACGAACGGCTCGACAGTGAAGCCGCCGCGCCCGATTTCAAGCGCACCGTCCTCCGACAGCAATCCCGAGTCGCGCCCGCCGTCCACGCCGACGAGCGTCCATGCCGCCTGTTCGAGGAATCCGCGCGGATACGCGCCGCGAGGCGCGTCGCGCGCGAGCGCCGAGAAGAACGCGTTCGGCGTCGCGCCGAACGCGAGATCCTCGACGCCGATTTCCGCGATGCCATACACGCGCTTCGGGCCGTCGTGAAACGCAAAGCGCACGTAGCGGGTGTCGGATTCGGTGAGCAGCAGCGGCACGCGCCCGGGACCCCCTTCGACCACGCGCCGCACGGTCCGCCAGCGCCGGCCGTCGTCCGAATACTGGACGTCGTAACGCGTCGCATGTTCGCCGCGGACCCACTGCAACGCGAGGCCGCCGAATTCCCGTGGCCGGCCGAAATCGAGCGTCAACCACTGCTCGCGGCCTGCCTTCGGATTGCTTCGCCACGCGGTCTTCGCGACGCCGTCGACCGCCTGCATCGCTTCGGCGTGGCGCTGAAACGACGATGCGCGGACGACGGGCTGCGGCCACGCGTCCGGCGCCGGCGGCAACTCCTGCAACTCGAGGCCGCTGACGTAGAGCGTGCCGCGGCCGCCGTCGCGGCCCGCAGCGACCACGATTTCGAGGGCTGCCGACTGTCGCAGCACGCGGTCTTTCGCCGGTCCCCATGCAAAGTCGATCTGACGTTTCTTGATCGTCACGCGCTGCCAGTCGCGCGCAAACGCGAAGTTCGGCCGGTGATACCACCAGACGTTGTCGCCGCTCGCATCGACGAGCTTGACCTGCAGGTCGTTCACCGGTGCGTCGGCGCGCAGCCAGAAGGTGATCGCGTAGTTGTCGGGGAATTCGAGCGGAAGCGCGCGCCGGGCGATCGCGTAGCCCGCCGTCCCGCCGAGATCGAAGGTCAGCCGCAGCGCCTGGCGCTTGACATCCGTCACCGAAGCA
>DASSEA010000510.1:0-3712 GCA_035696805.1 Casimicrobiaceae bacterium | reverse complement strand
CACGGGTTCGGACGTGTTCCGGGCGACGCGCTCGGCCTTCACGCTCGTCACAGTGCTGGAAAACGCGTCGAATCCTCCGTACGATCCGAGCGCGCCGTTCTTCCAGGTCCGCATGTACGATCAGACGCTCCCGTATTACCTCGAACGCACGACGACGCTCGTCGAATACCGTGACGAACTCGCGCCGGGACTCGACGCCGAGCCGGCTCTCGCGATCCCGCGCGAAGCGGACTGGCTCGATCGCTGGCGCGCGCTGTCGCAGGGCTACGCGTTGATGGCGCGTGACACATACACGGAGTTCGTTGCGGCCGGCATTCCGATGCGCATCGTCGCCAGCGATTTCCGTCGCGTGCTGGTGGCGAGAAAGTAAGGCCGCGATGACCGCGTCCGCGCTCGTCTTTCTTCTAACCGGCGTGCTGCTCAACGCCGGCGCGCAATTGCTGCTGAAGGCCGGCACCAACCGGCTCGGCGTCCTGTCCCTGACCGCGGACGACTGGATGGCAACGCTGACGCGCATCGCGTCGGAAGGTCACTTCATCGCGGGCATCGCGTGCTACGTGATCAGCGTGTTCGTGTGGATCCTCGGGCTTTCCCGCGTGCCGGTGTCGATCGCCTACCCGATGCTTTCGCTCGGTTACGTCGTCAACGCGATCGCCGCGCATTACCTGTTCGGCGAGGCGGTGAGCGCGCAGCGCTGGCTCGGCATCGGGTTCATCATTGTCGGCGTGTACGTCGTCGCGCGCTCATGATCGCCGAGCGGCCGCTCAAGTTCGCGAGTCCGCTGATCGACGAAGCGACGATCGCTGGCGTGGGTGACGTGCTGCGATCGGGCCACATCACGAGCGGACCGTGGGTCGAACGCTTCGAAGCCGCATTGTCGGCGTTCTGCGGGGGCCGCCCCGTCCGCGTGCTGACGTCCGCGACCGCCGCCATCGAGGTCGCGCTGCAACTTGCCGACATCGGTCCGGGCGACGAAGTGATCACCTGCGGCCAGAGCTTTTTTACCGTGCTGAACATGATCGTCAAGCAGCGCGCGACGCCTGTTTTCGTCGACTGCGACCTCGTCACGCGCAACACCGAACTCGGCCGGGTCGCAGCCCGGATCGGCCCGAGAACGCGCGCGATCATGCCGACGCACTGGCCCGGGTCGCTCGTCGACATGGACGCGCTGTACGCACTTGCCCGCCATTACGGCCTGCGCGTGATCGAGGACGCCGCGCTCGTGCTCGGCTCCCGCTGGCAGGACCGGCCGGTCGGTTCGTTCGGCGACCTCGTGACGTTCAGCTTTCACCCGAACAAGAACATCACGTCGATCGAGGGTGGCGCAATCGTGTGCAACGACCCCGACGAGGCGCGCCGCATCGACGTGCTGCGCTTTCACGGCATCGAGCGGCTGCCGGACGGCACGCGCGACGTCGCGTTTGCCGGCGGCAAATTCAATCTCCCCGACGTCAACGCGCGCATCGGTGTCGCACAGCTCGAACGGCTGCCGGAATTCCTCGCGCTCCGGCGGCTGCTCGTCGACCGTTACTTCGAACGTTTCGCGACCGATCCGGCGTGCGTGCTGCCGCCGAAACCGGCCGGCGATGACGGCCAGTCGTGGAACATGTTCTGCGTCCTGCTGCCGCTCGAGCGGATGCGCATGTCCCGCAAGGCTTTTCGCGACGCGCTCGCAAAACGCGGCATCGCGACCGGGGTTTCGTACGAAGCGCTCCACCTGACGACGCTCGGCCGCCGCTTCGGCTACCATCGCGGGGACTTGCCGAACACCGAGCGGGTCGCCGCCGCCACTGTCACGCTGCCGCTGCATGCCGCGATGACCGTCGATGACGTCGACCGCGTATGCGCCGCGTGCGCCGCGGTTCTCGCCGAGGGACGCGCGCAGTGAGAGTGACGCGCTGCCGATGACCACGCCGACGCTTTCCGTCGTCATCCCCGTCTACAACGAAGAGGCGGGGCTGCCCGCGCTGTTCGCGCGCCTGTATGCGGCGCTCGATGCGCTGCAGATTCCCTACGAGGTGATTTTCGTCAACGACGGCAGCCGGGATCGGTCCGGCGCATTGCTGCGCGAGCAGTTCGCGCGCCGACCCGACGAAACGCGCGTCGTCTACTTCAACGGCAACTACGGGCAGCACCTCGCCATCCTGGCTGGATTCGAGCGCGTTCGTGGAACGCGGGTCGTGACGCTCGATGCGGACCTGCAGAACCCGCCGGAGGAAATCGGCAAGCTGCTCGCAGCGATGGACGCTGGCGCCGATTACGTCGGTGGCGTGCGGCGCACCCGCGAGGACGCGTGGTGGCGCCGAAATGCATCGCGATTGATGAACCGGCTGCGCGAACGGATCACCCGAATTCGCATGACCGACCAGGGGTGCATGCTGCGCGCCTACAGCCGCGACATCGTCGACGCGGTCGCAGCGGCGCGCGAGGTGAGCACGTTCATCCCCGCGCTTGCCTACACGTTCGCGAACCGACCGACCGAAATCGACGTGCTGCACGAGGAACGGGCTGCCGGCGAATCGAAGTACTCGCTGTACCGGCTGATCCGGCTCAACTTCGACCTGATCACCGGCTTCTCGCTCGTGCCGCTGCAGATCTTCTCGGTCGCCGGCATGATCGTCGCGGTCACGTCGGTGATCATCTACATCGTCGTCATCGTGCAGCGCCTGATCGTCGGCGGCCTGGTCCAGGGCGTGAAAGCGGCGTGGGACCGGGACATTCTGGAGTTCTTCCTGATCGGCTGCATCATGTTCGGCGTCGGGCTGCTCGGCGAGTACGTCGGCCGGATCTACCACCAGGTACGCGAACGCCCGCGCTACGTCATTCGCGCCGTGCTCGAGCGCGATCCCGACGCGGCGGACGCGCAGGCACCCGTCGAAGGCGTGCGGCGAATCCGTTGACCGCGCGGGCCGTCGTCTTCGCGTACCACAACGTCGGCGCGCGCTGCCTGCGCGTGCTGCGGGCGCACGGTGTCGAAGTTCCGCTCGTCGTCACGCACGACGACGACCCGGCGGAGACCCAGTGGTTCGAGCGCGTTGCCGAGGTCGCGGACGATCTCGGGCTGCGCTGGGTCGCGCCGCTCGATGCCAATGCGCCGGACGTCGTCGCGGCGGCGCGTTCGATTGCGCCCGACTTCCTGTTCAGTTTCTACTACCGGCGGATGCTGTCGGGCGAACTGCTGTCGCTGCCACGTCGCGGCGCGCTCAACATGCACGGTTCGCTGCTGCCGCGCTACCGCGGGCGCGCGCCCATCAACTGGGCGGTGCTGAACGGCGAGCGTGAGACCGGCGCGACGCTGCATTACATGACGGACAAACCCGATGCTGGCGATATCGTCGTCCAGCAAGCGGTGCCGATTCTCCCTGACGATACGGCGCGGCAAGTGTCCGACAAAGTCACGGTCGCCGCCGAGATCTGTCTCAATCGCGTGCTTCCTGCGTTGCTCGCCGGCACTGCGCCGCGGCGGCCGAACCACCTTGCGCAGGGTTCGTACTTCGGTGGCCGCACGCCGGCCGACGGGCGCATCGACTGGTCGCACGACGCACGGCGCATTCATGACCTCGTGCGTGCCGTCGCACCGCCGTACCCCGGCGCCTTCACGCAGGTCGCAGGTGTGGCTGCGCGCGTTCTGCGCACGCGCGTGGTCGATGCGGCCGGCGAGCCCGGTGCGCCCGAACTTCTGATCCGCAGCGTCGTGCGCACGGGCGCAGCG
>DASSEA010000509.1:0-4954 GCA_035696805.1 Casimicrobiaceae bacterium | reverse complement strand
TGATCCGCGATTCGAGGCTCGCTTCGGCGTCGAAATGCAGAGCGAGGCGCTCGCGGATGTTGTCGATCGCCATCCTGTTTCCAACCTTGTGGCGCGCGCCGTTCGCGATGTAGGGGTTCTTCAGGATCGCGTGCACTTCGTCGCGCGAAAGGAAGATGTTGATCGACAGGACACCTTGCTCGGTCAGCGGCTCGATGCCGTGATAGACGGCGTTCTCGAGCAGCGGCTGCAACACGAGCGGCGGAACCAGTGCGTCTTCCGGCATGCTCTTGACGTTCCAGTCGATCACGAGGCGTTCACCCAGACGCAGTTGTTCGAGTTCCAGATATTGCCGGCACAATTCGACTTCGTCGGCGAGCGGCGTGAGTTCGCGGTTGTCGCGCATCAACACGCGGAACAGGTCGGCGTGATCTTCCAGCGCGGCCTCGGCGCGGCGAGGCTCGGTGCGAACCAGCGACAAAACCGCCGTCAGACTGTTGAACAGGAAGTGCGGACGGATGCGCGCCTGCAACGCCTGCAGCCGCGCTTCGGTGATCGCAGGCGACAGCGCACGCGCGCGCAGCCGGAAATAGCCGATCAGCGCAAACTGCGCGATCAGCGCAAACGCGAGATGACGGACGAGCGATGCAGGCGCCTCACCGGCAATGCGTGGCGTCAGCGCCTGCAACCCGAGCGCGATGGCACACGTGATTGCGGTGATCGCGACGACGCCGATCCGAAACTCGACGCGCGCAAGCCACGGCTGCACGAGCCAGAGCACCGCGAGCTCGGCGAACAGGTGCGGTTCGACGAATCCGGTAAGCGTCGCCCACTCCGACGCCACCATGGCGATCCGCGGCTCGCGTGCGAACGCGACCACGAGCGTGGCGCCATTGACGGCGAGCAGGACGCGCAGAATCGACCCGAGATTGCGGAGGTCCGGCAGCGCGTCCGTGGCGGAGGGTTGCTTTATACTTTGCGGCATAGCCCACGAGATATGCAATCATCATGCCGGAAGTCGGCGATGCGCAGTTTGCCGACGTGTTACCTGTAACGAGCCGACTGCCGCGCTGGCTGACGACCGAACCCGGCGGCCGGTCCGATGATGCCCGCCTCCGATCCGTCGCCCGACCCCGACAACGCAGCACCGACAAACGCCGCCACCCCGGTGCCGCCGCGCGGCACCTGGTCCGGACGCTTCGGCGAGCCGATGTCGGATCGGATGCAGCGCTTCAACGCATCGGTCGATTTCGACCGGCGCCTTGCAACCGTCGACATCGCCGCCTCGCGGGCGCACGCACGAATGCTGGCAGCGCGCGGCGTCCTTTCCGCTGACGATCTCGCCGCGATCGAACGCGGGCTCACCGTCATCGAGCGCGAGATTGCCGACGGATCGTTCGCGTGGCAACGCGCGCTCGAGGACGTGCACTTCAACATCGAACGACGCCTGACCGATCTCGTCGGCGACGCGGGCAAGCGCTTGCACACCGCGCGTTCGCGCAACGACCAGGTGGCGACGGATATCCGACTGTGGTTGCGCGATGCGATCGATGCGCTGTGCGATCAGCTCGTCGCGATGCGCCGCGCATTGCAGAACCTCGCCGAGCGCCACGTCGAAACGATCATGCCGGGATTCACGCATCTGCAGGTGGCGCAACCGGTGACGTTCGGGCATCACCTGATGGCGTACGACGCGATGTTCACGCGCGACGTCGAGCGCTTGCGCGATTGCCGACGCCGCATGAACCAATCGCCGCTCGGAAGCGCGGCACTCGCCGGAACCGGTTATCCGATCGATCGCGATCACGTTGCACGCGAGCTCGGATTCGCCGGCGTCACGAAGAACTCGCTCGATGCGGTCGCCGACCGTGATTTCGCCATCGAGTTCGCAGCGGCAGCGGCGCTGATCATGATTCACCTGTCGCGATTCGCCGAGGAGCTCGTGCTGTGGTCGAGCCCGCGCTTCGGCTTCGTCACGCTCGCCGATCGTTTCTGCACGGGCAGTTCGATCATGCCGCAGAAGAAGAATCCCGACGTCCCCGAACTCGTGCGCGGCAAGTCGGCGCGCGTGATCGGTCACCTGACCGCGCTGCTGGTGCTGATGAAGGCGCAGCCGCTCGCGTACAACAAGGACAATCAGGAAGACAAGGAGCCGCTGTTCGACACCGTCGACACGGTCGGCGATTGCCTCGCGATCATGACCGACCTCGTCGCGACCGGCCTCGCGCCGAACGTCGAGCGCATGCGTGACGCAGCGCGCGAAGGCCATGCGACCGCCACCGATCTCGCCGACTATCTCGTGCGCAAGGGCCTGCCGTTTCGCGATGCGCACGAAGCCGTCGCGCGTGCCGTGCGCGCGGCAGAGAGCAGCGGTCGCGATCTTGCCGAGCTCGATCTCGACGACCTTCGTGCTTTTTCGCCGCTGGTCGCGCCGGACGTCTTCGACGTGCTGACCCTCGAAGGATCCGTGCGAAGCCGCGACCATGCGGGCGGAACGGCGCCCGATCGGGTGCGTGAAGCCATCGCGGCGGCGCGACGCGAAATTTCCGAATCCACGGAGCAACGATGAACGAACGCAAACTCGCATTTCTCGGACTCGGCGTGATGGGTTACCCGATGGCGGGCCACCTCGCGAAGGCGGGTCATGAGGTGACGGTTTACAACCGCACGGGCACCAAGGCAGCGAAATGGGTCGAGCAGCACGGCGGACACTCGGCACCGTCGCCGGCCGACGCTGCGCGCGACGCCGACATCGTGCTGATGTGCGTCGGCAACGACAATGACGTGCGCACGGTCGCGAAGGAAGCGCTGGGAGGCATGAAGAGCGGCGCGATTCTCGTCGATCACACGACGGCTTCCGCCGACGTAGCGCGCGAGGTGAATGACGCCGCACGCGCACGCGATGTCGCGTTTCTCGACGCACCCGTGTCGGGTGGCCAGGCGGGCGCCGAGAACGGCAAGCTGACGATCATGGTTGGCGGTGAACAGTCGACTTTCGCCAACGCCGAGCCGGTGCTTGCGCATTACGCGCGCGCCGTCACGCTGATGGGACCCGTCGGCGCGGGTCAGCTCACGAAGATGGTGAACCAGATCTGCATCGCGGGCCTCGTGCAGGCGCTGTCGGAAGGCATCAATTTCGCACAGCGCGCAGGGCTCGATCCCGAGCGTGTGCTCGACGTCATCAGCAAGGGCGCCGCGCAGTCGTGGCAGATGGAGAACCGCGGCAAGACGATGGTCGCCGACAAGTTCGACTTCGGCTTTGCTGTCGACTGGATGCGCAAGGATCTCGGCATCTGCCTCGACGCCGCGCGTGAGAACGGCGCCGCGTTACCGGTGACGGCGCTCGTCGATCAGCTTTACGCGCGCGTGCAGGCGCGTGGTGGCGGCCGATGGGATACGTCGAGCCTCATCCGGCTCCTGCGGGATTCGAAGTAGCCGGTGCTGCGTCAGTACCCGGTGCTGCGGGATTCGAAGGAGGCTGTGCGCTCGCGTTGGTAGCGATGCGATCGCCGTCGACGATGCGCACGTCGTAGGTGATCTCGGCCGACTGGCCGAGCATGATCGTCGCGGAACAATATTTCTCTTTCGACAGCTTGACCGCGCGCTCGACCTGTTTGGGATCGAGCCCCCGTCCGGCGATCTGGTAGTGCAGATGGATGCGCTGGAAGACTTTCGGTTCGACCGGCGCGCGCTCGGCCTCTGCATCGACGACGCAATCGGCGATCGGCTGCCGGGCGCGCTTCAGGATCCAGACGACGTCGAACGCCGTGCACGCCGCTGCGCCGGCGAGCAGAAGCTCCATCGGCCGCATGCCGAGATTGCGGCCCCCCGCCTCCGGCGCGCCATCGACGACGACCGCGTGACCGCTGCCACTCTCCACAACGAACGACACCTGCTCGACCCACTTGACGCGTGTTTTCATGAACGTGCCTTGTTGCCCCACCGCGCCACGCCCTCGGCGGCCCTCCGCTCTGTCACCCCGGTGTGGCATTTATGCTCGCCGCCGATCGTCCGAACGCCGCCCTTCGTCCCCTGACCGTTTATGCCACTTGCATTGTGCAGCGCAATATGACATGCTGGAATCGTTCGTGGTCACGCCGTCCTCCTCCTTCGGCACCGCGGACACATTCCTCCATTCTCCTCCTATGGTGGAATCCTAAAGGCGCGGTCGATTCGACCGCGCCACTTTTTTGTCCCGTTGCACTGCATCACGACGCAATCAGGCTGGTCGCGTTGACCCGCTCTGCGAAAGAATAGTACAATCATCGACTTTGCTGATTTTGCGGCCCCGGAGCGCTACCGCGACCGCATCCCACGGGATTTATCCATGAAAACGTTCTCCGCCCGGCCCCGCGACATCACGCGCGCCTGGTACGTCGTCGATGCGTCCGACAAGGTGCTCGGACGGCTCGCGACCGGGATCGCGGCGCGCCTTCGCGGCAAGCACAAGGCGATCTTCACCCCGCACATGGATACCGGCGATTTCATCGTCGTGACCAATGTCGACAAGCTCCGCGTCACCGGCAAGAAGGCCGAGGACAAGCTCTATCACCGCCACAGCGGCTATCCGGGCGGGATCCGCACGACGTCCTTCGCCGAGATGCAGGCGAAGTTTCCCGGGCGCGCACTCGAAAAGGCGGTCAAGGGCATGCTGCCCAAAGGGCCGCTCGGCTACGCGATGATCAAGAAACTCAAGTGCTACGCCGGCCCTTCGCACCCGCATTCGGCGCAGCAGCCGCACGCTCTCGACCTCTGACCGCTGCGGCTCCGCCCGCCCACTCGCCAACACCCATCCCATGATCGGCAATTACAACTACGGCACCGGACGCCGCAAGACTTCGGTTGCGCGCGTGTTCATCAAGCGTGGCGACGGCAAGATCGTCGTGAACGAGAAACCCGTCGACGAGTTCTTCACGCGCGAGACGGGGCGCATGGTCGTGCGCCAGCCGCTGGTGCTGACGAACCACGAGAAGAC
>DASSEA010000508.1:0-3772 GCA_035696805.1 Casimicrobiaceae bacterium | reverse complement strand
CCAGGATTACGGCACCAGCAACGGCAGCATCGTTCTCTTCCTCGCCCGGCTCGACCGGCCCGAAATGCACGACCACGCGTCCGGTGCCGTTGAAGGACGTGTCGAGCGATCCGTCCGGATTCAGGCGAAGGATCACCGTGTGCTGCGTGCAGAACGCGAGGTAGCAGGGACCGACGAGTGAAGGATCGATCGCGAAGCCGACCACGATGATCTTGCCGTCGTTCTGCACGGCCGCGTTGACTCCATACTCGGCAGCTCCCCATACCGAGTGGCGAACGATTCCGCCGACGCCGAACTCCGGCACCGGCCTGGAATCGCGCAGCTTCACGATGGCCAGCGCGGGCGAGTATCGATCGGGTCGGCCGATAGCACCGACCAGAAAATACGCGCCGTTCGAGTCAGGAATGGGCGGTGTGCCGTCGTAGATGAAATCGGGAAGGTCATCGGGAAAGGGAATAACGTAGCGGCCGCCGTCCGCATCGGCGAACGAACTGCCGAGCATGAGCACGAGCGCCACGATCATTGCGCCGGACGACGCGACGCCACTGCTGCCCGCGTGACTTCTCATGGCGCATCTCCAACGAAGTGGGACGAGCGAGCCTAAGCGCGGTGCGCGGTTTCGCGCGAGCGGTAATCGGTGAATGCGGCCAATGGGTCGATGAACGCCTCTGTTGCGTCCTTGAATCGGCGTGCGCGCGTCGTCCGATCCCAGGCAACGCGGACGCGAGCAAGCGTCAGGACGCCGTTCGAATCAGCCGCTCGATGATTTTCCACTCGCTCGCGGTCACCGGCGTGATCGACAGCCGATTGCCGCGGCGCAACGTCACCATCTCTTGAAGGCCAGGCGTCTCGCGCAACGCCTGCAACGGCACGAGGTTCGTCTTGCGGACGAGCTTGACGTCGACGTGCACCCAGCGCGGCGCGTCACGCGACGATTTCGCGTCGTAGTACGGACTCTTCGGATCGAATTGCGTCGCGTCCGGGTACGAGGGCCGCGAGATTTCGACGATGCCGGCGATGCCGGGCTCCGGACAACTCGAGTGATAAAAGAAGGCGCGGTCGCCGACGCGCATGTCGTCCCGCATGTAATTGCGCGCCTGGTAGTTGCGCACGCCGAACCAAGCCGTCGTCTGCTTCGGCGCCCTCGCGAGGTCGTCGATCGAGAACTCGTCGGGCTCGGACTTCATCAGCCAGTAGCGCATCGTGCAAGGTCCCGCGTCGTTGAACGGTCCGTTCATTATCGGGGAGTTTTTGCAACCGACGTATGCAAGTGCTGCACGAGCCCACCCGAACGTCGAAGGAAATCAGCGGACTGCCGCCGGTTCGCGTCTTGCTTCGAACGAGCATGGAAGTCTCGCGGCTTCCTCGAGCCGATCATGTGCCCGTTCTACCGAACCAGTCCCGTCACGGTGGAGCGCCGTCGCAAGGCGCGCGAAAGCGGCGCCGCGCAACCTCCCGTGACCGCCGCGCCGTGGTGCGCGCATCTCTATTCGCCGGTCACCAAGTACATCGCGACCGTCATTGTCGGCGGCGCCGACAGGTTGCGCTGTGCGGGAAACCTCGCGCGGTGTCAGGTCCAGGCGAGCGTGCGGCCGAGGTCGTGAGGCGCGGTCCGGCGCGGGCTGATCCGCTTCACGCGACCGCCAAAAGCAGCTTCCCCTGGCTTGCGCGACTTTCCAGCACGCGATGCGCTTCGGCGGCGTCCGCAAGCGGGAACACGCGGTCGATGGCGACGCGCAGATTGCCGCCCTTGGTCGCGCCAAACAGATCCTGCGCGCGCGCCCGGATCTCGGTTGCGTCCTGCATGTAGTCGGCGAGGTGCGGCCGCGTGAAGTACACGGATCCCGCCTCGGCCAGTTCGAGCGGTGCGATCGCCTCGACCTGCCCGGAGCTCGCACCGAACATCACGCACAGACCGCGGCGGCGCAGCGAACGGATGCTGGCGTGCACCGTGTCGCGGCCGACCGAATCGTAGACGACGTCCGCGCCGCGGCCGCGCGTGATCTGCATCACGTCGTCGCGAAAGTCACGCTCCCGGTAGAGGATCGTATGATCGGCACCGCACGTACGCGCGATCGCCGCCTTCGACGGCGTGCCGACCGTCGCGATGACCATCGCGCCGCGGAGCTTCGCGAGCTGGATCAGCAGCTGCCCGACGCCGCCCGCGCCTGCGTGCACGACGCAGACGTCGCCCGCGCGCACGCGCCACGCCGAGTGCGTCAGGTAATGCGCCGTCGAACCCTGCAGCATCAGCGCGCAAGCAAGATCGAGCGTCATGTCGTCGGGAACGCGCACGCATCGCCACGCCGGTACCGCTGCGTATGCCGCATAGGAACCGCGGACGATGCACCATGCAACGCGCTGCCCCATCGCGAATCCCTCGACTTCTGCGCCGATGGCGTCGACCGTTCCGGCGCCCTCCATGCCGAGCACCATGGGCAGCGGTGTTTCGTACGTGTGAGAGCGCGCATACGCGCCGTTGCGCATGTACACGTCGATGTAGTTGACACCCGCGAATGCCACGCGAACGCGCAACTGCCCGGCATCGGGCGCGGGCATCGGGACGTCACGCGTTGCGAGGACCTCGGGGCCGCCGAAGCGATCGATCGCGATCGCCTCCATCACGCGATCGGCTGCGTAGCGGGGCGCGCACGGTCGGGCAGCAACCGATCGAGCGGCTCGGAAAGCTCGTAGACACTCTGCACGGCGAGATCGCGGCCGTATTCGACGCGCTCGCGTGCAGCGCGTGCGCGAAGACCCGCCTCGTGGATGTCGAGCACGTCGCGCGGCAGCGGCAACCCGCCGGGCTCGAGCACGCGCAGATAGCCGTCGGCGTCGCGCGCCGGCATCACGCGGCTCTTCACGTGACGATTCGGCGACCACGGCACATCGAGCACGCCCGCCGCGAACGCGCGCACCGTACCGACGGCGACATCGCCGTCACCCATCTCCAGCACCTTGTCGACGATCGCGCGCACTTCGCGCGTGATCAGGTCCTTTTCGCGCTCGTACTCGGGCAAGCCGTTCAGGCGGATGCCGCGCGCGAGATAGATCGCCATCCGGGTGATCCGAAGTCCTTCCGCGTTCGCCTCCGGCGTCGGAATGCCGTGCGCCTCGTGCGTCGACTTGGTCGTCACGCTGACCGCGCCGCCGATGGCGGCCAGCGTGCCGCCGTAGCTGACGAGCGTGGCCGCCTGCGTGTCGTCGTGCGGCCACGCGCCCATCCAGTGCAGCGACGTGATCGGCGTGAACACGTCGCGATACCCCTTCCTCGCCAGGTACTCCTGCGCGAGCGACTCGCACGCGGCGATGGCTGCAGCGTCCTGCACGAGATGCAGCGTCTGCGCGAGTTCGAGGCCGTAGTGCTTCACGCCCTGCGCCGCGGCCAGCAGGCAGTCGAGCACGGCAATGGCGATCGCGATGCAGGGCGGAATGTTCGTGCCGGTGAGGAAGCCCGGCTGCCGGCGATGCAGCTCGATGCCGTGTTCGCCGTACAGCGCCGCGAGGCGATCGAGGTATTGATAGTTGCGAATGCCGTCCTCGATCGACAGCTCCTTGATGTACGACGTCGTGTACGCGATGCCGCTGCCGAGGTAGCCGGTGTACCCCGCGGCAAAGCCGATCTCCGACGTCAGCTTCGGCATCGACGTGCCGGTCAGCATGATCGCGGGCTTGTCGATCGCATCGATCAGCTCGCGGCACGCGGCGATGCCGTAGTTGACGATCGGGAAACCATTCAGCAGCGAGCGGCCGAGGCGCTCCGATTCCTCGA
>DASSEA010000507.1:0-2944 GCA_035696805.1 Casimicrobiaceae bacterium | reverse complement strand
ACGCCGATCTGCGTCGCCCGTTCGATGCTGGGTCGAGCACGACACTCGGCAATGCGCTGCTCGCGCCGACGCGCATCTACGTGAAGACGGTGCTCGCGCTCCGCGATCGGATTCGCATCAAGGGCATGGCGCACATCACGGGCGGTGGACTCACGCTCAACGTGCCGCGGATGCTGCCCGATTCCGTGCAAGCGCGCATCGAGCGCGCAAGTTGGCAGCGGCCGCGGGTGTTCGAATGGCTGCAACGTAACGGCGACGTCGCCGACGACGAGATGCATCGCGTCTTCAATTGCGGCATCGGCATGGTGCTCGCCGTTGCGGCAAACGATGCGGAGTCGGCGATCGATGCATTGAACGCCGCGGGCGAAAGCGCCTGCGACATCGGGGAAATCATCCCGCGCGCCGACGGCGCCCCGCCGACGGTCGTCGTGTAACGGCGATGCGCGTCGTTCACGCCGGGCGATGAACGTGTCGCTCGCGCGGATCACCATCGTGATCTCCGGACGCGGCTCGAACATGGCCGCGTTGATCGACGCCGCAATCGAAGGCCGCATCGCGGGAGCGATTACGCACGTGATCAGCAACCGCCCCGACGCTGCGGGACTCGATCTCGCACGCCGGCACGGCATCGCGACGAGCGTCGTCGATCATCGCGCGTTCGCGTCGCGCGAGGCCTTCGACGCGGCACTCGCCGAAACGATCGACAGCGGGGAACCCGACCTGATCGTGCTTGCCGGTTTCATGCGCATCCTGGGCCGCGCGTTCGTCGAGCGTTACCAAGGCCGGATGCTGAACATTCATCCGTCGCTCTTGCCGGCGTATCCGGGTACCAACACGCATGCACGCGCGCTCGCGGACGGAGCCACGCGTCACGGCTGCACCGTGCATTTCGTCACGCCCGAGGTCGATGGCGGTCCGATCGTCGCGCAAGCCGAGGTCGGTGTCCTGGCGGGCGACGATGCAAGGACACTGGCCGCGCGCGTGCTCGAACAGGAGCATCGGTTGCTTCCCGAAGTCGTCGGCTGGTTTTGCGCAGGCCGGATCGCGCTGGAAAACGGTCGCGTCACTTTCGTTGACGCCGAAAGCGAGCGTTGACTACAGCACCGATGGGGGTGCGCAAGGGGCTGCTCGTCGCGCTCGCGCTGTCGCTCGCGCTGCACGTCGCCTGGACGTTCTGGCCCGTCGACGTTCCGCCTGACGACGAACGTACCGTGCTCGAAGCGACGCTCACGGAGATGCCGCCTCCGCCGGTGCCGAGCGCCGAGCCCGTGCCGGTGCCCGCGGTCAAGCAGAAGTCGCAGCCGCGTCGAACGCGGCCGGCACCGCGAACCGTCACGCCGTCGAACGAGCCGGCGATTGCAGCCCATGACGAACGGGCCGGCGGTGCCGATGGCGGATCGAGTGCCCAACAACGGGACGAACGTGTCGTCGATGCGCCGGCGGGCAGCGCCATTACGAGCGCCGCGGTTGAGGACACGACGCCACCGATGCCGCCGACACCGGCGCTTCCGCCGCGCGTCGACCTGGCCTACAAGGTCTTTCTCGGCACACAGGGCTTCATCATCGGCGATGCGACGTATCGCTTCGAACACACGGGCGACCGTTACCGCATTTCGACGGTCGGGCAGGCACGCGGGCTCGCGGCCCTGGTGCTGCGGGGGACGGGAAAAATAGAAAGTCACGGCCGCATCACGCCCGATGGCCTGCGCCCTTACGAATTCGCGATCGAACGTGGAAGCGCCGACCGGCGCGAAGTCGCCTTCTTCGACTGGGATGGCGGCAACGTCGTGCTGCACGACGGCGCGACGTCGCCGCTGACGCCGCCGGCGTTCGATCCGCTGACGATCCTTTGGCAGCCGTATTTCTCGCCGCCCGGCAAGGGCGACCACGCGTTCAGCATTGCGACGACGCGTCGCGTCGTGCATTACACGCTCACGCTGCAGGCTGAGGAGAAGGTCGCCTGGCGGCACGGCGAGGTCCTCACCGAGCGCTGGCATCGGCGCAGCGACGACGGCGCGACCGACGCCTGGTTCTGGCTGGCGCCGTCGCTGCGTTACATCCCGATCAAGATGCGCGTGACCCGCACGTCGCGGGGCACGCTCGAAGTGCTGCTGGATTCCATTCGCGTGGACGATGCGCAGGCGTACGGTTTGCCGCCTGACATGATGGCGGACAACGTCCGCACTGCCGGCGAAACCCAGGCGACGACGCCGGCGAAGACGGCCAGCGACATCGAATACGGCATGCCGGGCAGCGCGCTGCCGCCCATGCGCGCCGAAGACCTGCGGGGCCAATGACACTGCGACGCAATCAGCTTGCGGCGCTCGCTGCGGCGATCGAACGCGTCGCCCGGCTCGACCTGCCGGCCGATGCAGCGCTGTCCGCATTCTTTCGTGCGCACGCCGAAATCGGTTCGCACGACCGTGCGCTCGTGTCCGACGGCGCATTCGCGTACCTGCGCCGCAAGGCGTCGCTCGAAACGCTCGCGCAAACGACCGACCCGCGACTGCTCGCGTACGCCGTCGCAGTACGCGAATTCGGACACTCGGTGCGCGAGATCGAACCGGCGATCAACGCCGCCGACGCGCGCTGGCTCGCGGGATTCAAGGGGCGGCTGCACGATGCGCTCGCGCCGGCGGTTGCAGCCGATGTTCCCGACTGGCTGTGGCATCGGCTCGGCGACGCGTTCGACGACGCGACGCGCGCGGCGCTGACACGCGCGTGGCAACAGCCGGGGCCGTTCGATCTGCGCGTCAACGTCCTGAAAGCGACGCGCGACGATGCGCGCGCCGCGCTGACCGCCGAGGGCTTGCGCGTCAGCGAGACACCGTACGCACCGCATGGCCTGCGGGTGGAGGGCCGACCGTCACTCGCACGAAATCCGTGGCTCGCCGATGGCCGCATCGAAGTGCAGGACGAAGGCAGCCAGTTGATCGGCATCCTG
>DASSEA010000506.1:0-2280 GCA_035696805.1 Casimicrobiaceae bacterium | reverse complement strand
CGCTGCGGCCGCTTCGGATCGTCGATCTCGACCGCGACGTCGAATCGGGCTATCGCGGCATTCCCGAGCCGCGCGCAACCTGCGCTGCCGTGGCGTTGCAGACGATCGACTGGGTGTTGACGCCCGGCGTTGGCTTCGACGCCGCAGGTCGCCGCCTCGGCTACGGAGGCGGCTATTACGACCGACTGCTGCCGCTGTTGCCGCGGGCCGCTTCGCGCGTGGCGGGCGCGTTCGAGGTCCAGCTCGTCGATCGCGTGCCGGCGGCGCCGCACGACATCGGCGTCGACTGCATCGTGACGGAGCAGCGCATCATCGATTGCGCGCGCATGCCCGCATGAGCCGCGCACGCACTGCGCTGATCGCGCTCGCGGCGACACTGACGATTCAGATCTACGCGTCCTTCGCCGCCACGGCCACGGCGGTGCTCGCCCCGGAGATGGCACGCGCGTTCGCCGTCGAAACGCGCTGGGTCGGCGTGTTCGTGGGCATCGTCTACGTCGGCGGCATGTTCGCAAGCCTTGCGAGCGGCGGTTTCATCGAGCGTTACGGCCCGATCCGCGTGTCGCAGGCGTGCGTCCTGCTCTGTGCGATCGGCGTTGCACTGATCGCCACCACACCCGAACAGGCACCGGTGCTGCTCGGGATCGCCGCGCTCGTCATCGGCATCGGTTACGGACCGATGACGCCGGCGTCGTCGCATTTGCTGCAACGCACGGCGCCACCCGCGCGCATGGCCCTCACGTTCTCGATCAAGCAGACCGGCGTACCGGCGGGCGCGGCGCTGTGCGGAGGATTGCTGCCCGCGCTTTCGGTGGCGCTCGGCTGGCGCGCCGCGTTTGCGATCGTCGCGGTGGCCGGGGCCATCGTGATCGCGAGCGCACAGCCGGTCCGCGCATCGCTCGACGCCGAACGCCGCATGCGCACCGGCCGCGCTCCGTCCTTCGCCAGCGTGTTCGCACCGCTTGCGATGCTCCGCGAGTCGCGGGCGCTCTTCGACCTTTCGCTGGTTTCGCTCGCGTATTCGGCGACGCAGGTATGCCTGATGAGCTTCATCGTCGTCCATCTGACCGAAACGTTGCACTGGACGCTCGTCGCCGCCGGTTTCGCACTCACCACGGCCACCGTCGGCGGCGTCGCGGGACGCATCGGCTGGGGGTATGTGGCCGATCATCTGCTCGCGCCGCGACGCGTGCTGTCGTTGATCGGACTGATCGCAGCCGCGTGCGGGATCGGCATGGCACTCGCCGACGCCACGTGGCCGGCGTCGGTGATCGTGGCGCTCGCGCTGGTGTTCGGCGCGACGGCGATCGGCTGGAACGGCGTGCAGCTCGCCGAAGTGGCGCGGCTCGCCCCGCCGGGCGCCGCCGGCAAGGTCACCGGCGCAACCGGCTTCGTCACGTTCGCAGGCGTCGTCATCGGACCACCGTCGTTCGCGCTGCTGTCGTCTCTGACCGGCAGTTATCGCAGCGGCTTCGCGGCGTTTGCCGCAGTGAGCACCGTCGCCGCGCTGGGGCTCCAGGTGGCGCGTTCACGCAGCCCGTGAGGCCCGGCCTACAATGGCTCGTCGTGGCGCGGGCGACGGCGAGCCCCCCGGCACGCTTCTCCCGGACGCCTGTCGCTGCTGCCTGCTCCCTGACACTGATCCCTGACACTGATCACTAATACCGGATACCTGACGCCCATGGACCGCATCCCCGACATCGATCCGCAGGAAACCCGCGAATGGCTGGAAGCGCTCGACGGCGTGCTGGAGGCCGAAGGCCCCGATCGCGCGCATTTCCTGATCGAGCAACTGATCGACAAGGCGCGCCGCTCGGGCGCGTATCTGCCGTTCTCGGCAAACACGGCGTACATCAACACCATCCCGGTCGACAAGCAGGTTCGCATTCCGGGTGACCAGAATCTCGAGCATCGAATACGCTCGATCACGCGCTGGAACGCGATGGCGATGGTCGTTCGCGCGAACAAGCATACGAACGTCGGCGGCCATATCGCGAGCTATGCGTCGGCCGCGACGCTGTACGACGTCGGCTTCAACCATTTCTGGCACGGGATGTCGGAGAACCACGCCGGCGATCTCGTGTTCATCCAGGGACACTCGTCGCCCGGCGTGTACTCGCGCGCGTTCCTGCTCGGCCGGCTTACCGAGGATCAGCTCGACAACTTCCGCCAGGAGGTCGACGGACGCGGCATCTCGTCGTATCCGCATCCGTGGCTGATGCCGGATTTCTGGCAGTTTCCGACGGTGTCGATGGGACTCGGTCCGCTGATGGCGATTTA
>DASSEA010000505.1:0-3718 GCA_035696805.1 Casimicrobiaceae bacterium | reverse complement strand
CGCGCGCGCGGTATCCACGACGAATCGCCCTCTCAGTCAGCGGAACCGGAGGAACGACCGATGTCGTCGCATCACCCGCCCCGCAGGCGCCATGTCGTCATTGCACTCGCCGTCGCGTCGGGCGCTGCATCGCTCGCGGTGCGCGCCGAAACGCTCGACGATCTTCGCGCGCAGATCGAGTCCCTGCGTAACCAGGTCTACGCGTTGGAGCGCAAGCAGACGGCGTCCGGGCGCCCGGACGCGTCCAACGCCGCCGACGCGGTAACCGCGGGCGCGACCAAAGGCTCGTTCAAGCTGCCGGGTTCCAGCACGTCGGTGACGCTCGGTGGCTACGTCAAGCTCGACGCAGTTTTCAGCAACCCGAGCGCAGGCGTCGACAGCGCGGCCGACCTGCAACTCAATCCTTCCAACATCGCGGTCGGGCCGAGCGCGGCCGAGCACGAGCGCAACCAGGTCAAGTTCGGCGCGCGCGAGACGCGGCTCTTCGCGAAGACGAGCACCCCCACAATGCTCGGTGACTTCAATACGCACGTCGAAGTCGACTTCTATGGCGCCGACGGCAACGAGAGCGTCAGCAATTCTCACGGGTTGCGGCTGCGTCACGCGTACGCGACGCTCGGCAGATTTCTGGCCGGCCAGACGTGGACCAATTTCATGAATCCCGCCACGCTGCCCGAGACGCTCGACTTCGGCGGTCCCGTCGGCCAGATCTTCGATCGGCAGGCGCAGGTCCGCTGGACCCAGGCGTTCGCGGCGTCCGGCTGGTATGCGCCGGGCCAGTGGTCCGTCGGATTGGAGAACCCCGAGACGGTTGCACAGGTTCCCGGTGGGGGAACGTTTCGCGCCGATGACGATCGCTTCCCCGACATCACCGGGCAGGTGCGGTTCGATACGTCGCGCGGGAAATTTTCCGTGCATGGAATCCTGCGGCAGATTCGCGTCGACTCGGCGGCTGCTCCGGCCGTGACCGATCAGCGCCTGGGTGGCGCGTTCAGCGTTGCGGGCATAGTCCCCGTCATCGGCAACGACGATGTCCGCTTCACCGCGAGCGCGGGCAATGCCATCGGGCGCTACTCGGATGGATTCTTTCCCGATGCCGTCGTCGACGACCGCAGCCGCCTTGCATTGCCGCAGCAATGGGGCGTGTTCGGCGCGTATCGCCATTTCTGGTCGGACACGCTTCGCTCCTCGCTCGTGCTCTCGATGGCGCATGAAAGCAACCCGGCGAATGCGCCGGGGAACACCAACCGCGAGACGCGTTCGGCGCACGTCAACCTGATCTGGAGCCCGGTCGCCAACTCCGACGTGGGCGTCGAATACATTCGCGCGGATCGACAGACACAGGACGGCCTCCGCGGACACGTGAACCGATTGCAGGCGTCCGCCAAGTTCACGTTCTAGCCATTGCCCTAATACCGCAGCGCGAGCGTGAGGCCGAGCGGCACGAACACGATCGACAGCAGGTTGCCGATCAGCACGATCGACGCGACCTTGCCCGGTTCCTGCCCGAATTGCTCGGCGACCATGAAGTTCAGCACGGCAGGGGGAAGGCTGCCGAACAGGATCAACAGGCCTTGCTGGGCTGTCGTGAGGTCGAGCACTTGCGCAAGGAATACCGCCATCGCCATCCCCGTCAATGGACACACGATGCCGCCGACGACGCCGATGTGCCAGTCGCCGAGGCGCGCCTCGTAGAGCCGTGCGCCGAGCGAGAGCAGCATCATCGGAATCAGCGCATCGCCGACCAGCTTGATCGCGACGGCAAGCCATTCGGGCAGTGGAGGCTGCATGACGGCGAAGGCGAACCCGAGGACCGTCGACACCACCATCGGATTGCGCAGCAGCTTTCCGAACTTCGCGTGGTGATCGACGATCCACGTTCCGAGCGTGAAGTGCAGCAGGTTCGAGATCGTGAACAGCGCGACCATCGGCGAAAAGCCGGCCGCGCCATAGGCGAGCACGGCGAGCGGAAGGCCCATGTTCCCGCAGTTGTTGAACATCATCGGCGGCACGAACGTGCGTGCATCCGCGCGCATCAGGCGGGCGAACGGCCACGCGAGCAGGCCGGAGCCGAGCACGACTCCGACGCTGCCGGCGATCAGCATCCAGTTCGCCGCGAGATCGAATTCCTTGCTCGCGAGCGCTGAAAAGATCAGCGCCGGCGCCAGCACGTTCATGCTGATCCGGTTGACCATCGTCATGTCCGGCTTGACGCGACGCGCGTACAGCCAGCCGAGCGCGATGATCGAAAAGACCGGCAGGATGATGCCGGCGAGGCGCTCGATCAAAGAATGAACTGGGCGAGGTTGTCGTCGCCGGCGATTCCTGCGAGGCGATTGTCGACGAACGCCGCGTCGATCTCGATCGTTTCGCCGGTGCGGCGCGCGGCATGGAACGACACGTCTTCGAGCAACCGCTCCATCACCGTGTAAAGGCGCCGGGCGCCGATGTTCTCCTGCCGTTCGTTGACGGAGAACGCGATCTCGGCGACCCGCCGGATGCCGTCCGGGGTGAATTCGAGGTGCACCTGCTCGGTACCGAGCAGCGCCTTGTACTGCATCGTCAGGCATGCGTCCGTTGCAGTCAGGATGCGTTCGAAATCTCCGACCGACAGCGACGACAGTTCGACGCGGATCGGCAGGCGCCCCTGGAGTTCCGGGATCAGATCGGACGGCTTCGATAGATGAAACGCGCCCGACGCGATGAACAGGATGTGATCGGTCTTGATCATGCCGTACTTCGTCGTGACGGTCGTGCCTTCGACGAGAGGCAGCAGGTCGCGCTGCACGCCCTGGCGCGACACGTCCGCGCCGTGCGTATCGGTACGCGCGGCGATCTTGTCGATTTCGTCGATGAACACGATGCCGTTCTGCTCGGCCGCGGCGAGCGCACGCGCCTTGATGTCGTCATCGCTGATGAGCCTGGCCGCCTCTTCGTCGGTGAGCTGCCGCAGCGCCTCGGGGACCTTCATCCGCTTGACCTTGTGCCGTCCGCCGCCTATCTGCTGGAACATGCCCTGGATCTGCGAGGTCAGGTCTTCCATGCCGGGTGGCGAGAGGATATCCATCTGCGGGGCGGAGACGGCGACCTCGATTTCGATTTCCTTGTCGTCGAGATGACCTTCGCGCAGCATCTTGCGGAAGCGCTGGCGCGTGGCCGAGTCCGCCGGCTTCATGTCGCTGAAATTGACTTCGCGGGCCGGCGGCAGCAGCACGTCGAGCACGCGCTCCTCGGCTGCGTCGGCGGCGCGATCGCGCACGATGCGCGTTTCGCCCTCGCGCGTCTGCTTGACCGACACTTCCACGAGGTCGCGAACGATGGTGTCGACGTCGCGGCCGACGTAGCCGACCTCGGTGAACTTGGTCGCTTCGACCTTGACGAAGGGTGCATCCGCAAGGCGCGCGAGGCGTCGTGCGATCTCGGTCTTGCCGACGCCGGTCGGGCCGATCAGCAGGATGTTCTTCGGCGTGATCTCCTGTCGCAGCGGTTCCGGCACCTGCTGGCGCCGCCACCGGTTGCGCATCGCGATCGCCACGGCACGCTTGGCGGCATCCTGTCCGACAATGTGTTTGTCGAGTTCGGACACGATCTCTTCGGGCATCATCGGCAACGGCATGTCGGCACCACCTGCAAAATAAAACGGCCGCCGGAACGGAATCCGGCGGCCGGTCCATTTTACCGCTGGGGCGTGCGCGACCGCTTCTCGCACGCCACGCGT
>DASSEA010000504.1:0-18677 GCA_035696805.1 Casimicrobiaceae bacterium | reverse complement strand
CTGCGGAATCGTGCGGCGCCGGCGTGCCGACGACCGTGACGATACCGTCCCAGGGCGGGTGCGGCGCGTTCACGCCAGGCTGGCCGCGACGACCTGCCGCGCCTCGACCCGCGTCGCGACGTTTGCGTCGGCGAGCGTTTCGTGAAAGCAGCGCCGCAGCAGGTTGCCGAGCACCGTGCGTCGATAAGCAGCGCTGGCGCGCAGGTCGTCGATCGGCGTGAATTCGTCGAGTAGCACCGCCACGGCGCGTTCGACGGTGGCGGCATTCCAGCGCGCGCCGTGCAGCAGCGCCTCGGTGCTGCGCGCGCGCACCGGCGTTGGAGCGACCCCGCCGCACCCGATGCGAACGTGGGCTATGCGGTCGCCGTCGAGCCGCAGCGCAAAGCATGCGAACACGGCCGAGATGTCCTGGTCGATCCGCTTGCTGATCTTGTACGCGCGAAGCACGAGTGCGGGCGGCCGCGCCGGAATGCGCACGGCCGCGATAAATTCGCCGGGTTTGCGTGCCGTGCGGCGAAATCCCGGATAGAACGCATCGAGCGGTACTTCGCGTGCGCCGGTCGCGTCGCGCAGCAACACGGTTGCGCCGAGCGCCAGCAGCGCCGGCATCGAGTCGCCGATCGGGGAACCGTTGGCGACGTTGCCGACGAGCGTCGCACTGTTTCGAATCGGTATCGACGCGAAGCGCGCCCACGCCTCCGCGAGTTCGGGCCACGTGCGGTCGAGCGCGCCGACCGCGTCGCTCAGAGCCACGGCTGCCCCGATCTCGATGCCATCGGATGTTTCGCGGATTTCCTGCAGGTCGTCGGCGTCGCCGACATAGATCAGGTCGTCGAGCGTCTGATGCTGTTTGGTCACCCGGAGCGCGAGATCGGTCATGCCGGCGACGACATGCCCGTCGGGACACGCCGAACACGCTTGTCCGAGTTCCCCCGCATCGCGCGGCGCGATCCAGCGTTGCCCTTCGGCGCGATAGTCGAGCGCATGCTTGCGCGCGAGCGTGCCGAGCAACGTCGCGAGATGTTCTTCCTCGCGTGGCACGGCGCGCGTCCCGTCCGCGGCAATGCCGGGCGCGCGCCATCCGTCGGCGGCAGGCAACGCGTACATCTGATGGGCGGCGTCGACGATCGGGCGATAGCCAGTGCAGCGGCAAAGGTTTCCGGACAGCGCCGCCTCGATGTCCGCGCGCGACGGCGCCTGCGCCGATTTGTAGAGCCCGAACAGGCTCATCGCGAAGCCAGGCGTGCAAAAGCCGCATTGCGACGCGTGGCAGTCGACGAGCGCCTGCTGCACCGGATGCAAACGACCGTCCGGCGACTTGAGGCTCTCGACGGTGAAAACGGCCTTGCCATCGATCGACGGCAGCAGCCGGATGCACGCATTGATCGGCCGCCAAGCGAGCGCGGCACCACGGCGTTCGGCGAGGACGACCGTGCAGGCGCCGCAATCGCCTTCCGCGCAGCCTTCCTTCGTGCCGGTGAGCCGGCGCTCGTCGCGCAGGAATTCGAGCAGCGTCGTCTGCGGCGACAGGTGGCTGACGTCCACGCGTTCGCCGTTCAGCACGAAGCGAATCTCGTCGCTACTCATGCGGGCATGTTACTTCACCCGACTGCGTTTCCCCAGCGTCCGAGCGTGTGCGGGCGTTCGAAGCCGGGCAGCTCGCGCAGATGCAGGGGCGCCGGCGGAGAAGCGAATGTTTTCGCGGTCAGTCCGGGTACGACGGCAGCGAGGCCCTCGCGCGTATCGTCGTCCGCGATCGCCCCCGTCAGCGCGCCGGCATCGACCCACGCGACGCGCCCGGCCTCGATGCGCAGATAAATCCGCCCGCTGTCCTGGTGCGCGAAATGCACGATGCCGAAGTTCTCGACGCATTGGCGCAGGAAGGCCGTGTTGCGCTCCGCAAGCAGATTCTGCGGCTCCGGATACAACGCGGATGGACGCGTCGCGTCGACGTCGACGCGCCGGTATCGCTCGACATCGAGCAGCCGACCGACGTCGAGCACGTTCATCGTATCGTTGCGACCGAACGCGACGGTGCGCGGCGGCTCACCGAGCGCGACGGTATTGTCGAGAAATTCGAAATGCACGCGCTTGTCGGTGCGACGCACCCACGTGAAAAACAGTCCCGGCATGCCCGCGTACGCCTCGACGCCGTGCGCGAGCGTGTCGTCGACGGCCTTATAGCGACCAACGTCGAGCCCGCGCTTCCATGCGCGCTCGACCAGCGACTCGGGCGGCGTGATCAGGAAGAACAGGTAGACGATGCGGCCGAAGCGCGTCAGCAGGTTGCTGCCGGCTTCATCGGAATCCGGCGCGAAGCTGTCGAAGCGGAAGCGGTCGATCAGCAGATGCGGCATGTCGCCGCGCTCGGCCTTGCGCGCCATGTAGCGGTCGAGCTTCTGATCGATGATGTGCAGCTCGTCGCCGGTGAACATCGCGCCGTACTTGTAGACGGGCCCGAGCGCGTCGTAGTCGATCAGCTGCTTGCGCCAGATGTCCGGGCTGATCAGCGCGAACTCGCTCCATGCGACGCCGATTTCACCCGCAAGCCGCCGTTGCAGGGGTCGCAGCGTGCTCTTGCCGGATGCGGATGCGCCTTTGGTATTCATGACGACCGGAGCTGCCTGTCGCGGCAGCAGCCGGTAGCCTTCGCGCTTGGCCGCTTCGGTCAGCCACGGCTCGATCAGTTCACCGATCGCGTCGCTGCCCGCGTCGTTGCACGCCAGGTTCAGCGCGACGCGGGCGATCATCGCGCGATCGCCCCAGATGCGTCCGTGGCGTACGGTAAGCGCCGACACCACCCTCGCGACAGCGCGTTCGGCAGGCTCGCGTGCGTGGTCGCGCGTGCTGTCGCGCCCGTGGGCTCGGTTCGCGGCGCCGGGCGTACGCGGGGTCAGCGTCGGCTCCGCGCTGCCTGCCGCGAACCAGCGCCGCCAGCCTCGTTTCGCGACCGGAGGCTGCGGGGCCGGGGGGCGCAACTCGGAAATGGCGTCCAGTGCGCGATCGATCGACGTTTCCAACTCGGCGCGCAGCGCGCCGTACGCCGCCTCGATCGTTGCCATCGACGGCTCGATGCACGACGTCAGCAGCGTCTGCGTCATCCGGCGAAAGTTGATGCCGAGGTCCTCGATGCGCACGCCGTCCGGCACCGACAAATTCGCCGTCACGCGAATCAGGACTTCGTGAAGCGCCAGGCGGCGCGGACGCAGTGCGACCAGTTCCTGGACCGGAAGCCCCGTCAGGTCGGAGAGTTCGGCTGCCTCGGCGGCGGTCGTGAACGCGTGTTCAGGACGGTAGATCGTGCAGAGGTGGCGCAGTTCGGCGGGGATGCGTGATTGCAGCCCCGGATTCCAGGCGCCGAAGCCCTGCGCCGCCTCGGCGCCCTGGATGCCGGCGTCCTGCGTCATCGCTGACGCCGGCGGCACTTCGCTATTGCTTTGCAGTCATCTCCACCGGCAGGATCTCCTGCCCGATGAAACGCGTCCAGATGTAGTCGTTCTCGCCGATTGCGTCGTGATTGTCGGGCGTGAACGGCTTGTTGTATTTCTTGATCAACCCGTCGTACGAATCGATCTTGTAGAAGCCCTGGCGGATTGCATCACCATTCGTGCTGCCGGCCCTTTCGATCGCCATCGCGACGAGGTGCATGGCGTCGTATGCGTTGGCGATGCCGACGGCGGGTGTCGCGTCGCCAGGACCCTTGACGTCCGGGTACTTCTTCTTGAGCGCTGCCAGCACGCGTTCGCCGGTGGGCGATTGCTTGCCGAAGAAGCTGTACGTCTGCACGAACACCACATCCTTGGCGTTCGGCCCGGCGAGTTCCGTGAATCGGCCGCCCGCGGGACCCCAGTGCGAGACGATCGGCACCTTCCAACCCATCCGGTCGAGCGATTTGACGACCTGCGCCGAGGGTCCGACGTTGCCGACCAGCATCAGCGAATCGGCGCCCGCGCTCCTGAGGCGCGAAAGCTGCGGCGTCACGTCGACGTCGTTCGGCTCGAACTTCTCGACGCCGGCCGCCTTGACGCCCTTGGCCTCGAGCGCGGCGACGAGCCCCTTCTGGTTCGATTCGCCCCAGGGGTTGTTGACGACGATGACGCCCGGCGTCTTCGATTTGTAGTGCGTCTGCGCGTATTGAAGCATCGCGCGGTCGACCAGTTCGTCGACGGCGGAAACGCGGAACACGAAGTTCGGATTGGCGCCATTGCGCGTGATCGGCGTGCCGGCTGCCCACGGATCCATGAACGGCACCTTTTCCTGGTTGACGATCGGCACGATCGCAAGCGCGACGGGTGAATCGAGGCCGCCGAACAGCACGGCGACCTTCTCCTTGAACAGCAGTTCGCGTGCGGCGATCTGGCCCTTCGCCGGGTTGGCCTCGTCGTCGCGACGCACGAGTTCGAACTTGCGGCCGCCCAGCACGCCGCCTTTCGCGTTGATTTCATCGATCGCGATCGTCAGGCCGCGCGTGATCGCTTCGCCCGCTTTTGCCGATTGACCCGACAAGGCCGTGACGAGACCGATCTTGATGACGTCCGCCGCCGCGAGCGGACCGGAGATGGCAAAGCCGATGGCCACTGCTGCCACGCGCAGGACAGCGCGCCGACGCGTGCCGGATTGCAAGCCGTACATGACTCCTCCTCGATCGTCGAATGAAGGCTTCGCCGCCGCAACGGCGAAGCGCAGGGTATTGCGCGTGCAAGTTGCAAAAGCGCGAATGCCACGAGCACCGTGCGCCGGGCGCCGTCACGTGACGCGACACGCGTCCGCGCGGCGAGCCGTGTCGATCGCGGCCGTGGAAATTCGCCCATTCACGGCGTCAATAATGCACCCTTGCTGCGGTGGCCGGTCCCTTCGGCTAACCGTCAGCCGGGTAACGGAGCATGCGCCATTGCGGCGAAGCTCGATCGTCGAGATGCGTAGGGACCTGTGGTTACGGGTACGCCGCGTCGGTGGCTGCGACATGCCGGGGTTGGTAGTATCACCGATCGATTCGATGCCAGGAGAAATCACGATGCCCGACGATCACGCCGTACCGCGCTCCGCGGCCGAGGTCGAAGCCGGCCGCATCGTCGAGGAATTCCTCGACGCTTCGATGGTTCCCGATCCGGTGCGCGCACGAACGTACATGGCGCCCGACGTGAAGATAACGTTCACCGGCGGCCGCAAGTTCGACGATCCTTCGGGCACCGCGGCGTTCAACGCGGCACGCTATCGCGTCGTCAAGAAGAAGTTCGAGCGCACCGACGTCGTCGCGGGCGGCACCGCGGACGAGACGATCGTCTACAACACCGGAACGCTGTACGGCGAATGGCCGGACGGCGAACCGTTCGCGGGCAACCGTTATGTCGATCGCTTCGTCGTTCGCCGCGGCAAGATCGTTCGCATGGACGTGTGGAACGACAGCGCGGAGTTGCTGCTGATCCGGGCGGGTCTCGCCAAGCCGTAACGGCCTCGAGGGGAACGACGTTGCCCATCGCTGCGACGATCAAGCCGAACCTGTACAAGGATTCAGTCGCGCTGATGCGCGTCTCGCAGCGCGTGCTGGAGGAACCCGGCGTCACGCGCGCGACGCTCCTCATGGGAACGCCCGCGAACAAGGCGATGCTCGTCGACGCGGGATTGATGCGCAGCGAACTCGAGCGTGCCGTGCCGGCCGATCTGATGATCGTCGTCGAAGGCGAGTCCGCCGCGGCGATCGCGAGTGCGCAGCGCGCCATCGCCGGCATGCTCGACGCCGCGCCGGCAGCGCCGGGCGCCATGACCGCGACAGCGAGCCCGCCGCCGTCGCTCGCGCTCGCATCCGCGCGTGGAGAGGCCGCCGACGTAGCGCAGATCTCGGTCCCTGGCGTCTACGCGGGCGCGGAGGCCCTGAAGGCGCTGAAGCAGGGTATGCACGCATTCATCTTCAGCGACAACGTGCCGCTCGCAGAAGAGTGCGCGTTGAAGGAGCTCGCGACGCGCAAGGGACTGCTCGTCATGGGCCCGGATTGCGGCACGGCCCTGTTGCGCGGCGTACCGCTGGGATTCGCGAACGTCGTTCGCCGCGGCGCGATCGGGCTCGTCGGCGCGTCGGGCACCGGCCTGCAGGAAGTGATGTGCGGCATTCACGCGCTCGGGCACGGGATTTCGCATGCGATCGGCACCGGTAGCCGCGACGTCTACGACGCCGTGGGTGGGGCCACGATGTGCGCGGCGATCGATCTCCTCGCGGCCGATCCTGCGACGCGCGTCATCGGCATCGTGTCCAAGCCGCCGGCCACGAGGGTCGCAGACGAGGTGCTGCAGCATCTCGCGCGTGCGGGAAAGCCTGCCGCCGTGCTTTTTCTAGGTGCCGATGCCGGCGCGACGCCATGGCCCGCGCCCCTGGTTGCGGTTGCTACGCTGCATGACGCGGCCGTTGCGGCGGTCGCCCTGGCGGATGGACGTGCCGTTCCGCAGGCTCCGGTCGAAGACGTCGATCGCGGCCTCGTCGAGCGTGAAACGCGCGCCTTCGCGACGTCGCAGCGATTCGTCCACGGGCTGTACTCGGGCGGCACGTTTTGCATCGAGGCGCAGCTGTTGTGGTCGGCGCTCGGACTCGTCGTGCGATCGAATGCGCCGCTCGCTGCCACTGCAGCGGATGACGTCGAACGCGGCGATGCGCATCGCGCCGTCGACTACGGGGCGGATGAATACACGATCGGGCGCCCGCATCCGATGATCGATCTGCGCACGCGCATCGAAGCGCTCGCGCAGGAAGCGCGCGATCCGTCGGTCGCGGCCGTCGTGCTCGACATCGTGCTCGGATACGGCAGCCATCCCGATCCCGCGCGCGCGCTCGCGCCGGCCATTCGCGACGCGCGTGCGGAGGCCACTCGTGCCGGACGGTATTTGACGGTGATCGCATTCGTCTGCGGTACCGAACAAGATCCGCAGCGATTGTCGGTGCAGCAGGCGGCGCTCCGCGACGCCGGCGCGATCGTCGCGACGCACAGCACGGCAGCAGCGCAGCTTGCCGGCGCGATCGCGGTCGCCGCCAACGCGATGCGCGATCGCCGGGAGCCTGCGCACGCGGCGCGTTCGTCGGCGCCGACCCGATGAGCGTCGTGCAGCGATCGCGAGCGCCGCGGGCGCGAGGTGGCGCTTCACGCGACGGTGCGCGTGATCGCGTGACCCGTGCTCGTACCGTCGTCATCGCGATCGGCGGCAACGCGAGCTATCCGCCGACGATCAAGGGCCTCGCCGAAGAGCAGCTCGCGCTGATGGCGACCGCGGCCGAGCATCTCGTCACGATCATCCGCTCCGGCTACCGCATCGTGCTGACGCATGGCAACGGGCCGGTCGTCGGCAACATCCTGTTCCGCATGGCCAGAACCGCGGACGAACTGCCACCGATGCCGATGGACATCTGCGTCGCGCATTCGCAGGGTGGCATGGGGTACATGCTGCAGCAGACCCTCGCCAACGCGCTGCATCAGCACGCGATGGATACCGCCGTCAGCTCGATCATCACGCGCGTCGAAGTCAGCGCGGACGATCCGGGCTTTGCGGATCCGACCAAGCCCGTCGGCCGCTTTTTCGCAAAGGACGACGCCGATCGCCTTGCACGCGAGCACCGATGGCAATTCGTCGAGGACTCGGGGCGCGGTTATCGACGCGTCGTTCCTTCACCGAATCCGATCGCGGTACTCGATCTTCCGACGATCAAGGCGTTGATCGAAGCGGGAACGATTCCGATCGCCGCGGGCGGCGGCGGCATTCCGGTCGTGCGGGATGCCGACGGGAACTACACCGGCGTTTCCGCCGTGATCGACAAGGACCTGACGAGTGCGCTCCTCGCGGCCGATCTCGGTGCGGAGGCGCTGGTGATGCTGACCGCCGTCGACCGCGTGGCGCTCGATTTCGGAAAGGCGACGCAGCGGCCGATCGACCGCATGACGGCCGCCGAAGCACGACGGCATTTGGACGAGGGGCAGTTTCCCCCCGGCAGCATGGGGCCGAAAATCACGGCGGCGCTCAACTATCTCGCCCGCGGCGGGCGCAAGGTCGTCATCACGTCGCTCGATCGCACGAGCGAGGCATTGCATGGCGATGCCGGCACGGTGATCGTGCCCTGAGGCGACCAGGCCATCGAAGGATTGGGATGACGAAAGCACTACTCGCCGATGCGCCGCTGTCCGTCGTCAACGTCGGGGTCGAAGCATTCACGCTCAGCGTCAGGGAGAACAGCGGCAGCGTCGTGCAACTCGATTGGCGCCCGGCTGGCGACGGCGACCCGCGTCTGGCGTGGACGCTCGCGCAACTCGCCGGCGATGCAAGCGATGCGGACGCGATCGGATCGCGCATCGATCGCGCGAACGCCAGGGCGGTCGAACGAATCATCTCGGCGCAGCCGATGCTCGTCGACGTGGCGCTGCATGCACGCGACGTATGGCCTGACATGGGCCGCTTGCTGCTGCACGCAGGCGCACCCGTTCCGTTCGACGCGATGTGCGGGCCGATGCAAGGCGCGATGATCGGCGCGCTTCTCTACGAGCGCTGGGCAGCCACGCCCGAAGACGCGGAGCGGATGCTGCGCGCAGGCGAAGAAATCCGCATTGCGCAATGCCACGACCACGGTGCCGTCGGACCGATGGCCGGCATCATCTCGCCGTCGATGCCCCTGTTCGTCGTGAAGAACACGACGCACGGGAACACGGCGTATTCGAACATGAGCGAAGGCATCGGTCGCGTGCTGCGCTTCGGCGCGAACGGGCCCGATGTGGTCGAGCGCCTGCGTTGGATCGAAACGACGCTCGCGCCGACGCTCAAGTCCGCGCTGGCGACGGGCGGCGGCATCGATCTCAAGGGCATCCAGGCGCAGGCGCTCCTGATGGGCGACGAAGTGCACAGCCGCAACGCTGCGGCGACGCTGCAATTCCTCGCCGCGGTGAGCGTCGCGCTCGCCGACAGCGACGCCGACCGGCAGAAGACGCTCGAAACCTTGCGTTTCATTGCGGGCAACTCGCAGTTTTTCCTGAACCTGTCGATGGCGTCGTCGAAGGCGATCATGGACGCCGCGCACGGCATCGAGGCGTCGTCGGTGGTGACGGCGATGGCCCGCAACGGCGTGACGACCGCGATCCGCGTGAGCGGGCTGGGAAGGCAATGGTTCGAAGCACCCTCCGACATGCCGATCGGCTTGTTCTTTCCAGGCTTCCGGCAGGAGGACGCCAACGCCGACCTGGGCGACAGCGCCATCTGCGAAACCGCAGGCTTCGGCGGTTCGTCGCTCGCCGCGTCGCCCGCGCTCGTGCAGCTCGTCGGCGGCAGCGTGACCGAAGCGATCGCGTATTCGCGGCAGATGCACGACATCACGATCGCCCGCAACCCCGGCCTCTCGTTGCCCGCGCTCGATTTTGCGGGCGCACCGTGCGGCATCGACGTCCGCAAGGTCGTCGACTCGGGCATCCGGCCGGTCATCACGACGGGCATTGCGCATCGACAAGCGGGCGTCGGACAGATCGGCGCCGGCATCGTGCGGGCGCCGATGGCATGCTTCACGCAGGCAGTGACGGCGCTCGCCGCGGCGCTCGATGTGCGAAACCCCGAGCCATGCTGACGCTGTCGCTCGTCTCGGGACTTTCGATGGGCGCGATGTACGGGCTGCTCGCGCTCGGATTTCACGTCACCTACGCCGTGTCGAGCACCGTCAATTTTGCGCAAGGCACGTCGCTGATGCTCGGCGCGGTGTTGTGTTACCTGCTTTCGGTGTCGCTCGGCTGGCCGCTCGCCCTCGCGATTCCGCTGGCGCTCGCGTTGTGCGCGCTGTGGGGCATGGTCCTCGAGCGGTTCATCGTGCGACCGTTCGTGCGCGCGGGCTCGAACGGCTGGCTGATGTCGACAGTCGCGGCCGGCATCGTGCTCGAGCAGATCGTCATGTTCACGTTCGGCAAGGAGCCGCGAAGCCTCGCGCTGCCGGTGTCGGGCGAAGCGTTCACGCTCGGCGGACTCGCGGTGTCGCCGCTGCAGATCGTCATTCTCGTCGTCGCGATCGGCGTTGCGCTCGGGTTGCACGCGTTCTCGCAGCGGACGCGCGTCGGCAAGGCGCTGCTTGCGATCGTGCAGAATCCGCAGGCGGCAAGCCTGATGGGCATCGACGTCACGCGTGCCGTGATGTATTGCTATGCCGCGTCGACGGTGCTGGCGGGCATCGCGGGAATCCTGATCGCGCCGCTCTTTTCCGTATCGGCGGAAATGGGCACGCTGTTCGGCCTGAAGGCGTTCGCCGTCGCGATCCTCGGTGGGCTCAACAGTGCACGAGGTGTCGTACTCGCGGGCTTCCTGTTCGGCGTCGTCGAAGCGCTGATCACGTCGATGCTCGGATCCGCGTACACCAACATCCTCGCCTTCCTGCTCGTCATCGTTGCGCTCGCGATCAAGCCGCACGGCCTGCTCGGCCGCGCGGGCGTGAAGAAGGTCTGACGCATGAAGTCGCTGCGCGACCCCGTGCTGCTCGCGATCGTCGTGCTGGCGGCGCTCTATGCCGCGTTCGCCAATCAGTACTACCTGTTCCTGCTGACCACCGGGGCGCTCACCGTCATCGTCGGCGTCGGCCTCAACGTACTGATCGGCCTCACCGGGCAGGTGTCGTTCGGCCACGTCGGCTTCTACGCGCTCGGTGCGTACGCAACCGCGATCCTCGCGACGAAGTTCGGCTGGGGCTTCTGGTGGACGTTGCCCGTGGCAATGGCGCTGACCGGCGTCGTCGGCGCGCTGCTCGGCCTCGTCGCGCTGCGCGTGCGCGGGCCGTACCTGGCGATGGTGACGATCGCGTTCGGGTTCGTCGTCGAATACAGCGTCGTCGAGTGGGAGCGCCTGACCGGGGGCCAGAACGGGTTGATGAACATTCCGTATCCCGCAGTGGGCGACTGGTCGATCGGCGAGCGCGGCATCGCGCTCGTCGCGATCGCGCTGATGGGGGTGGTGCTGGCGTTGTACAAACGGCTCGCGCAAAGCGCGTGGGGACTCGCGATGCGGGCGGTGCGCGATTCGGAGATCGCAGCGGCGGCGATGGCCGTCAATCCGCTGACCGTGCGCACGGTCGCGTTCACGATCTCGGCGGTGCTCGCGGGCCTCGCCGGGTCATTCTTCGCGTCGGCGACGACGTTCGTCGCGCCGAGCTCGTTTCCGTTCTTCCAGTCGATCCTGTTCGTGCTCGTCGTGATCGTCGGCGGCGTCGAGCGAACGTACGGGCCGGTCATCGGGGCAATCATCGTCGTCGCGATACCCGAACTCCTGTCCGGCCTTGCCGAATATCGCGTGCTGCTGTCGGGCGTGCTGATGCTCGCGGTGCTGCTGTTCGCGCCCGGCGGCATCGCGAGCGCGTTCTCCGCGCGGTGGCGGCGACGGCCGCCCGCCGAGGCGCCGGCTGCTCCGGTCTCGGCGCAGCTCCTCGTTTCAAAGGGCGCGCCGCACCACACGCTTGACATCGACCGGCTCGGCATCGCGTTCGGCGGCGTGCGCGCGGTGACGGACCTGACCGCGCGCATGCAAAGCGGCCAGGTGACGAGCATCATCGGGCCGAACGGCGCCGGCAAGACGACGGTACTCAACATGATCTGCGGTTTCTATCGTCCGCAGACCGGATCCATCAAGCTCGGTGCCGACGAGCTCGCCGGCAAGCCCACCCATGTCGTGGCGCGCGCGGGCATCGCACGAACGTTTCAAACGCCGCAGCTTTTCGAGCGGATGAGCGTCCTCGAGAACCTGCTCGTCGCCATGCAACGGGGGCATCTGGGTTCGCCGCTGTCGGACGACGCAAGCTCGAGCACGGGCGCGCAGGCGCAAACGGCGCGCGCGCTGCTCGACTACGTCGGTTATCGCGGCAGCGTCGGCCGTTTGGCCGGCGACTTGCCGCACATCGACAAGCGCCTGCTCGAAATTGCGCGCGCGCTCGCGCTGCGGCCCGGGATTCTGATGCTCGACGAGCCCGCCGCAGGGCTCAACGCATCGGACAAGCAGGTGCTCGCGAAATTGTTGCGGCGCATAGCGGACGCGGGCATCGGCGTCGTGCTGATCGAGCACGACATGAGCCTCGTCATGGGCATTTCCGATCACATCGCCGTGCTCGATGCGGGACGCAGCATCGCGCAGGGACCACCCGAGGCCGTCCGCAACGATCCGAACGTCGTCGCCGCCTACCTCGGGGGCGCGGAATTCGAAACGCGCCCGCGCGCGGCCGGCTGGCGACCGGCCGCGACCGAGCAGCTGGTCGTGCGCAAGCTCGGCGCGGGTTACGGCGCGGTCGCCGTCATCCACGACGTCGACGTCGAGCTTCGCACCGGCGAAATCGTTGCGGTTCTCGGCGCGAATGGTGCCGGGAAATCGACGCTGATGCGTGCGCTCGCTGGTTTGTTGCGCCCGGTGTCCGGAACGGTTCTGCTGGCCGGCACCGATGTGACCACCTTCGCGGCGCACCAAGTCGCAGGCCGCGGCCTGGTGCTCGTGCCCGAAGGGCGGCAGGTCTTTCCGGAATTGTCGGTCGTCGACAACGTGCGCCTCGGCGCCTATACGCGGCGCGACGTCACCGATGCCGAGATCGACGCGATGGTGAAGCGCTTTGCGTCGCTCGAACGGCGCCGGCAGAGCCGCGCCGGGCTGCTGTCCGGCGGTGAACAGCAGATGCTCGCGATCGCGCGGGGCCTGATCGCGAAGCCGAGTGTGCTGCTGCTCGACGAGCCGTCGCTCGGCCTCGCCCCGGCGTTGATCGGCGAGCTCTATCGCGTGCTCGCCGAATTGCGCGACCAGGGGATGACGATCCTGCTCGTCGACCAGATGGCGGCGCTCGCCCTCGCAGTCGCCGATCGCGGCTACGTGATGGAGTCCGGCCAGGTCGTGCATGCGGGCGTAGCGTCCGAACTGCGGCACGACCGCGCACTCGAGCGCGCGTACCTCGGCGAGGCCTGAGCGCGCGTGGACCTCGTCCTGCGCAATGCGACGATCGCGGATGCCGCAGGCGCATCGCGCGTCGATATCGGCGTCGATGGCGGCCGCATCGTGCAACTCGCGACGCAGGTTCCGTCGGGCGCACGGGACATCGACGTCGCGGGTCGCCTCGTCACCGCGGGCTTCGTCGAGACGCACATTCATCTCGACAAGGCGTGCATCCTCGACCGCTGCAATCCGTCCGAGGGCACGCTCGCCGAGGCGATCACGCAGGTCGCCGCAGCGAAGAAGCGCTTCACCGAGGACGACGTCTTCGAGCGCGCGAGCCGTGCGCTCTACAAGGCAATCGGCCACGGGACGATGCGCGTACGCACGCACGTCGAAGTCGATCCGGGCATCGCATTACGGGGCTTCGACGGCGTCAAGCGGGCCGCCGCGGCGTGTCGATTCGGCGTCGACGTCGAGCTGTGCGTGTTTCCGCAGGAAGGCCTGACGAACAACCCGGGAACCGAGGCGCTGATGCGGCGGGCGCTTGGCGCCGGCGCGACGGTCGTGGGCGCGGCACCGTACACCGACGCCAATCCGCATGCGCAGATCGACCGCGTGTTCGAGATCGCCCGCGATTTCGATGCCGACATCGACATGCATCTCGACCTCGGCGATTCGCCGGACTCGATGGACGTCGAGTACGTGTGCGAAGTCACGCAGCGCTACCGGTACGGTGGACGCGTCGCGATCGGTCATGTCACCAAGCTGTCGCTGGTGCCGCCGGAGCGCTTCGAGGCCATCGCGCGACGACTCGCCGAGGCCGGCGTCGCCGTGACCGTATTACCGTCGACCGATCTGTACCTGATGGGCCGCCATGACGACCATGCCGTCGTTCGCGGCGTGCTGCCGGCGCACCGGCTGTTGCGCGCGGGCGTGAATTGCTCGCTGTCGACGAACAACCTGCTGAATCCGTTCACGCCCTACGGCGATGCGTCGCTCGTTCGCGCTGCGAACCTGTACGCGAACGTCTGTCACGCCGGAACCTCGCACGATCTCGACGAGTGCCTCGCGATGATCACGCGGCGCTCGGCGCGGCTTCTGCGCCACGACGATTACGGCATCGCCGTCGGAAATCCGGCCGATCTCGTCGTCCTCGACTGCACGACAACTGCGCAGGCCGTCGCCGAAATCGCGCCGGCGCTGATGGGATTCAAGCGCGGACTGAAGACGTTCACGCGTCCGCCGGTCGAGATCCATCGCGAAGCAACATAATGCCAAACGACTTCGCGCCGCCGCCGGCGCCGTCCGCTAAGCTGATCTCGATGACCGGTAGATATCACGCGCCGCGTCGACGGCGGCGCCGCGCGGAACCTTGCAGCCTTCGCCGGCCAGCACGGCCTCGAGTGCGCCGAGCGTTTGTATGACCGCATCCTCGCGCGCATTGACGCCCATCGCTCCGATTCGCCAGATCCTTCCGTGCAGCGGGCCGAACGACGTGCCGATCTCGATGTTGAATTCATCGAGCAGCGCCGAACGCACGCGATCGGCTGCGACGCCTTCCGGGACGAAGACCCCGGTGACGTTCGGCATCTTGTGAGCGCGATCGCCGAATACCTGCAGGTCCATCGCGTCGATCCCCGCCACGACGGCGTCGCCGGCCAGCGCATGGCGCCGGAATGCGCGCGCATGTCCTTCTTCGACGAAAAGCCGCGCACATTCGCGCGCCGCGTAGAGCATCGACGTGGCCTCGGTATGGTGGTTGAGCCCGTTGTCGCTCCAGTAGTCCATCAGCATCGCGAGGTCGAAATAGTTCGAACCGATGATCGGGCCTGCGCCGGGTAGGTAGACAGGAGGCCGCAGACCCTCCTCGAGGTGCCGGCGGCGATAGACGAGTTCGGCCATGCGGTCGCTGAGGGTGATCGGGCCGGAGCCGGAGGGACCCGCCAGGCATTTCTGCAGCCCGCCGGTCGCGCAGTCGATCTGCCATGCGTCGACGCGCAGCGGCATTCCGCCCAGTGTCGCGGTTGCGTCGACCTGGAGAAGTGCACCGTGGCGCCTGCACAACGGACCGATGTCCTCGAGCGGTTGCGCCATCGTCGTCGACGTATCGCCCTGGCAAACGGCCACGAGCTTCGGCGCGTGCCGCTTCAATGCCACTTCGACCTGCTCGGCTGCAAACACCGTACCCCACTCGGTTTGCGCCACGCGAACGTCGGCGCCGGCGCGGCGCGCGATCTCGTTCATCAACTGCCCGAAGCGGCCGAACGAGAGGACGAGCACGCGATCCCCCGGTTCGATCGCCGACACCATCGCGCATTCGATCGCCGCCCGCGCCGTGCCGTCGACGAGCAGCGTCCAGCGATTGCGCGTATCGAAGACGCGGCGATACAACGCCATCGTTTCCTTCATGTAGCGCCGAAACTGCGGGTCGAACTGGCCGAGCAATGGCGTCGCCAGTGCATTCAGCACGCGCGGATCGGCATTGATCGGACCTGGCCCCATCAGCAGCCGAGGGGCGGGGCGCAGCTCGTCGAACGGCCCGTCTTCGTCGGCGAGTGGCGTGAGTTTCGGCAGTTCGGGCGGCATGTCATGCATGTTAACCTCGCCCGCGCCGGTTCTACACGGAGCCGGGCCAACGCATTTAGCGCGGCCGGGTGATTGTCGATGGGAAAGCTCACGACCCACGTTCTCGATACGGCCTCCGGCACACCGGCTGCCCGGATGCGCATCGACTTTGCCTCCATCGACGCGAACGGCGCGCAACCGCTCCGTACCGTCTACACGAATGCCGAAGGTCGCAGCGATCATCCACTGCTCGCTGCGGACGCGATGCGCGTCGGTGAATTCGAACTGACGTTTCACGTGGCCGACTACTTCCGGCGACAGGGGACGCCGCTCGCCGATCCGCCGTTCCTCGATCGCGTCTCGATCCGCTTCGCAATTGCCGATGCGGCCGCGCACTATCACGTGCCGCTGTTGTGCTCGCCTTGGGCGTATTCGACGTACCGCGGCAGCTGACGACGATGCCAAGCGCCAACCTGAACGCGCCGCAGGCGCCATGAGCGCGACGGCCCGATCCGGCCATCGGCTGACGCTCGAGCGCGTCACGCATCGCTTCGGCGAAGTTGCCGCGGTGCGGGAGATCGACCTCGACATCGCGGGCGGGGAACTCGTCGCCCTGCTCGGGCCGAGCGGGTGCGGCAAATCAACGCTGCTGCGGATCATCGCCGGCTTCATCGCGCAGTCCGAAGGGCGCGTGCTGTTCGATGGCGAACCGGTCGACCACCTCGTGCCGACGAAACGCGGCGCTGGCATCGTGTTCCAGAACTATGCGCTGTTTCCGCACATGACGGTCGCCGCGAACGTCGCGTACGGCCTCGAGGCGCGCCGCCTGCCGCGGGATCGCATCGAAAAGCGGATCGACGAGATGCTGCGCCTCGTGCACATGGAAGCGTATCGCGGCCGGTTGCCGCGGCAGCTGTCCGGCGGCCAGCAGCAGCGCGTCGCGCTGGCGCGGGCACTCGCCGTGGACCCGAAGATCCTGCTGCTCGACGAGCCGTTCGGCGCGCTCGACAAGAACCTGCGGCTCGACATGCAGATCGAGGTCAAGCGACTGCAACGCGAGTACGGCATCACGACGATTCTCGTCACGCACGATCAGGAGGAGGCGCTGTCGATGGCGGATCGCATCGCCGTGATGAACCACGGGTGCATCGAGCAGCTTTCCTCGCCGACGGACGTCTACGACCGCCCGCGTACGGTGTTCGTCAATCGGTTCGTCGGCACGACGAATCTGCTGCAGGGCGAGCTCGCCGACGGCGCGCGCGGGCTCGTGCGGCTCGCCGGGGGTGCCACGATCGCGGCCGCTCCGGTGCCCGGCCTTGCGCGCGGCGCGCGCGTCGTGCTTGCGGTTCGGCCGGAACAATTGCGCATTCTCGCGGCGGGCCGCGACGGCGCCGTCCCGGCCACGATCAAGGCCGTGCTGCCGCTCGGCCCGTACGTGATGTACGAAGCGGAAACACAAGCGGGCGTCGCGTTGCGCGTCAGCGAGCCGCGGGACGCTGGCACCCGGCTCCGCTCGCCCGGCGACAGCGTGCACGTCGCCCCGGTCGCGCCCGCCGCCTGCAACGTGTTCGCAGCGCAGAACGACGGAGCCGCGTAGGCATGCGCCCCGCTCGCCTGCGATCGCCGCGACCCTTTGCGACAGCGCCGCCATCGGGTAGGCTTCCGCGCTTGCTGCATCCTTCCTGGGAACGAGGTGAAAGCCATGAAGACGGGATTGAGTCGCCGCGAACTGCTCGCCGCGGCTGCAGGCGGAAGCCTCCTGTCGCTGTTGCCATCGCGCGCGTTCGCACAGTCGAAAACGCTCGTCGCCGCGACGTTCCCGGGAACATGGAACGAAGCGCATCGCAATCTGCTGGCGCCGTATTTCAGGAAGCGCACCGGCGCGAACGTGACCCAGAGCATCCAGCTCGCCACCGATCAGCTTGCGAAGCTCGCCGCGGCGAAGGGCGGCCGCCCGCCGTTCGACGTCGCGATCCTCGACGAACCCCAGGTTTACGACGCAGCGAACCAAGGGTTGATCGATGAATATCCGGTCGCCAAGTCGCCGAACTTCAAGGACCTGTTTCCCGTTTACCAGGACAAGTGGGGGCCCAAGATCTCGCTGCAGGTGATCGGCATCGGCTACAACCCGAACAAGATCAAGACGCCGCCCAAGTCGTACGATGACCTGTTGAATCCCGCGTACAAGGGTCGCGTCGGATTGACGGCGCTGAACAGCCAGCTCGGCATGGCGTTCCTCGCCGAACTCAACCGGATCAAGGGCGGCAACGAAACGAATTTCGATCCCGCGTTCGTCGCGTTGAAGGCCTTGCTGCCCAACGTCGGCGCAGTGGCCGCGAACCTCGGCGCGTATGCGACGCTCTGGCAGCAGGAGCAGGTCGACATCGCGCCCTACAACTTCAATTTCGTGCAGACGCTGAAGGCCAAGGGCGTGCCCGTCGAGTTCGTCGTTCCCGACACCGGTCTCGTCGGATGGACGACGAGCCTGCACGTGACGAAGAACGCCGTCGAACCCGACCTCGCCGTCCAGTACATCGATTCGCACCTCGCCGCAGACCTGCAGGCGGAGATGGAAAAGGCGCCCTACGACATCATTCCGACCAACTCGAAGGTGCCGCTCGCGGGGGCGATCACGCAGACCGTTGCGAAAACGCCCGCCGATCTCGCCAAGATTCGCGGCTTCGATTGGGTGAAGATCAATCCGCAGCGGACGGCGCTGATCGAGCGTTTCAATCGCGATATCAAGCTGTGAGCTGAAGGCGATCCCGTGATGGCGGGATCCTGCAGAGATTGGCAATAGGTCGTCGATGGGCGCCGACATCGTGTGAACCGACGCTAGGAACGCGATGGCCGCTGTCCGGATACGCGACGATTGGGTGCTGGCGTTGCCGCTTGCGGCGATGTTCGCCGTGTGCTTCGTTGCGCCGTTCGTCGTGCTGCTCGGGCTCAGCCTGCATGCCGATCCGGAAATGCGCACGTGGTCGGTCGCGCAATACACGAAGTTCTTCGGCGATACCTTCAATCTGAGCATCCTGTGGTCGACCGTCTGGCTCGCGATCAAGGCAACGGTCGTCTGCCTGTTGTTCGGTTTTCCGATCGCGTGGGTGTGCTCGCGCGCGCCGCCGCGCTGGCAGGCGGTGCTCGTGTTCCTGGTCGTGCTGCCGATCCTGACGAGCGTCGTCGTGCGCACGTTTGCATGGATCGTGATTCTCGGC
>DASSEA010000503.1:0-2941 GCA_035696805.1 Casimicrobiaceae bacterium | reverse complement strand
CCATGATCTTCACGCGCGAGATGACGGCGGCCGACAGCCGCTTCGGCGGCGATTCGACTTCGTGCAGCACGCCATCGATCCGGTAGCGCACGATCAGTCGGTTCTCGAACGGCTCGATGTGGATGTCGGATGCGCGCATCTCGAGCGCGTTGGTGATCAGAAGCGATACGAGGCGAATCACCGGCGCTTCCGACGCGAGGTCCTTGAGCTGCTGCACGTCCGCATCGAACGTGAGTTCGTCGGGGCGCGTTTCGACGTCGCCGATCAGCTGGCCGACCGCGGATTTGCCGGCGCCGTACAGGCGCTCGAGCGCCGCTTCGAGCTCGGTGGGAATCGCAACCATCGGGCGCACGGCGCGACCGGTGACCATCTCGAAGGCGCCGATCGTGTACGCGTCGGTGGGGTCGGCCATCGCGAGGCCGAGCTCCTGCTCGTCCTCGCGGACCGGCAGTGCGCGCGCCTCGCGCAGAAAGCGCGCCGACACACGCTCCTCGAGAATCGGAAACTCCGGATAGCCGTTGGCGTCGACGAGCGGCAGCGAGAGCTGCAGCGCAAGCGCCTCCGCGACGTCGCGCTGCGCGCACAGGCCGAGCGTGACGAGCAACGAACCGAGGCGTTCACCGCCTTCGGTCTGCAACCGCAGCGCGCGGTCGAGATTCGCCTGGTCGAGCTTGCCGCGCTCGATCAGGATTTCGCCGAGTCGTTTGCGAGCGGGTGCGTCCAAAGGGTTGGGTGCGTTGACGCCAGCATTGAAAAACGGATCGGCATCATAGCACGCGAGCCGCGGTTATCGACGAAAAAAGCCTTGCTCATTAAGGAGTTGCAGCAGAAATCCGACGCGATACTGTCGCTGTACAGCGACGACTTCGTCGATCAGAGCAACGCGTCGCGGTGACTGCCACGCCTGATCGAGCCTTGGCGCGCGCTTATTGCTCTGACCCCGAAGCCGCCAGCATCGCGAACGCCGCTTCCGCGGCCGCGATCGTGGCCGCGATGTCTTCGTCCGTGTGCGCAGCCGACACGAAGCCGGCTTCGTACGCCGACGGCGCGAGATAAATTCCCGCGTCGAGGAGCGCGTGAAAGAAGCGGTTGAAGCGCGCCTTGTCGCACGCCATCACGCTCGCGTACGAATCGGGGACGGTGTTCGCGAAGTACACGCCGAACATGCCGCCAACCGCTTGGGCCGCGAACGGAACCTCGTGCCGCGAAGCCACGCGGGCGAGACCGTCGGTGAGCATCCGCGTCGTGGCTGCAAGGCGCGCGTAGAACCCCGGTGCCTCCGTTACAGCGAGCGTTGCAAGGCCGGCGGCAACGGCCACCGGATTGCCGGACAACGTCCCCGCCTGATAGACGGGTCCAAGCGGCGCGATGCATTCCATGATCGCGCGCTTGCCGCCGAATGCACCGACCGGCATGCCGCCGCCGATCACCTTGCCGAGGGTCGTCAGGTCAGGCGTGATGCCGTACAGGCCCTGCGCGCCCCGCGCATGCACGCGGAAGCCCGTCATGACCTCATCGAAGATCAACACCGCGCGATATCGGTCGCAGACGCCGCGCAAGCCCTCGAGAAATCCGCGCTTCGGCAGGACGAGATTCATGTTGCCCGCGATCGGCTCGACGATGATGCCGGCGATCGCATCGCCTTCCGCTTCGAATGCCTCCTGCACGGCGGTGAGATCGTTGTAAGAGACGACGATCGTTTCGCCGGCGATTGCCGCCGGCACACCCGCCGACGACGGCTGGCCGAACGTCAGCGCGCCCGAGCCCGCCTTCACGAGCAGGCTGTCGCCATGACCGTGATAGCAGCCTTCGAACTTGACGATCTTCGGGCGGCCCGTGAATCCGCGCGCGAGGCGCAGCGCAGACATCGTCGCCTCGGTGCCGGACGACACGAGTCGGACCAGTTCGAGGCTTGGCAAGCGTCGAAGCAGCGCCTCGGCGAGTTCGATCTCGAGTTCGGTCGGCGCACCGAACGACAGTCCGTGCGCGGCGGTCGCCTGCACGGCAGCGACGACATCCGGATGCGCATGGCCGACGATCGCGGGCCCCCACGAGCCGACGTAGTCGATGTACCGCTTGCCGTCGGCGTCCCACAGATACGGCCCTTCGCCCCGCGTGAAAAAACGCGGCGTCCCGCCGACCGATCGGAACGCGCGCACCGGCGAATTGACGCCGGCAGGAATCGAGCGCTGCGCGCGCGCGAACAGTTCGTCGTTGCGGCTCATGCGGAACGCGCCACGGGGTGATTGCGAGCGGCATCGAACAACGTCGCGATCGCCGTCGCCGCGTGCGTGATCGCGCCGGCATCCGCATGCGCGAACACGTCGGCGATGACCGCGACCGCGTCCGCACCCGCGTCGATCAGCGCGCGCGCATTCGCCGACGTGATGCCGCCGATCGCGACGACCGGCACGCCGAGTGCCGCAGCGCGTGCCAGCAGCGCAGGGTCGGCGCGCCGTGCGGCCGGCTTCGTCGTCGAATCGAAGAAGCTCCCGAACGCGACGTAATCCGCACCGGAAGTCACCGCGGTCCGGGCAAGCTCGAAATCGTCGTGGCACGAAACGCCGATCAACCGTTCCGATCCCACGATGGCACGCGCCGCCGCGACGGATCCGTCGTCGTCGCCGATGTGCACGCCGTCGGCGTCGACTTCCGCCGCGAGACGCGCGTCGTCGTTGACGATGAACAGCGCGGACCTCGCCGCGGCGACGCGCGCGAGCGCGAGCGCCTGCGTGCGCGCCGTTGCCGCGCTGGCCACCTTGTTCCGGTATTGCACGACCGATGCGCCGCCGTCGATCGCGGCAGTGACGCTACGCACGAGCGCGGTCGTATCGGCGATCGCGGGCGTCACTGCGTACAGTCCTGCCACGCGCCCCCTGCGCGACGCCCGCGTCGTCAATGCGTCCCTCGCACGTCGCTACGGCGCGCCGGTTCGATCGCG
>DASSEA010000502.1:0-2052 GCA_035696805.1 Casimicrobiaceae bacterium | reverse complement strand
CCGGTCGCGAGCCAGCCGCATCCGGAGCGCAAATCGGTCCTGATCGAGCTCAATCCGCTGCTGTTGAGCGATCTTCCCGCCGGGTCGAGCGCGCTCGAGGCGGCGTATCGCATTCCCTACGCGTTCGATTCCCGCAATTCGAGCTTCGCCGGCATCCACAACGGACACGACCTGACCGGATTCGCCGTCTCGGCGCATTACGCGGTGTCGAAGCTGCCTTCGCGGCCGACCAGCCCTGCGGCCGCGGCCGCGCGCACGCCGCCCCCGGCGCACCTCGAGGACGCGCGCAGTCTCTTCCTCGGCTACTACTACAGCTTCGCCAGACTGCCCGAGCCGATGCATGCCCGCGCGGCCGACGATCGCCTCGGACATTTTGTCGCGCGCCGCTGGGATTTCTCCGACGACATCAAGGCCTTCCCGGAGATCTATTACGTCAAGCGCTGGCGCCTGGAGAAAAAAGACCCGGACGCGGCGTTGTCGGAGCCGAAGCAGCCGATCGTCTACTGGCTCGACCGGGACATTCCCGAAAAATACCGTGAGACGGTCAAGGCCGGCATCCTCGAATGGAACAAGGCGTTCGAGAAGATCGGCTTCAAGGACGCGCTGCGGGTCGAGTTGCAGCCCGAGAACGCCGATTTCGACACCGCCGACGCGCACCATGCCTCGGTGCGCTGGGTCGTGCGCGACGAGCCCGGCGCGCTGGCGATCGGCCCCAGCCGCGCCGACCCGCGCACCGGCGAGATTCTCGACGCCGATATCGAGATCGAGGACGGCTGGACCCGCCTGCCGCGGCGCCAGGCGTCCGAGCAATTCCATCCGAGGACGCGATCGATGCCTGCCGGCGAGGACACGTACTGCGAGTACGGCGACATCGCGATGGACGAGCTCGACTTCGCGCTCGACGTCCTGGTTGCGCGTGGCGAGATCGATCCGGCCGGCCCGGAAGCGCAGAAGTACGTGCTGGCGACGCTGAAGGACGTGGTGACGCACGAGGTCGGGCACACGCTGGGGCTGCAGCACAACTTCCGCGCGTCGACGATCTACACGCAAAAGCAGCTGGAAGACGCGGCGTTCACGCACGCGCACGGCATCGGCGGATCGGTGATGGACTACAACGCGATCAACCTCGCGCTCGAGACCGAGAAGCAGGGCGACTATGTGATGCCGACGATCGGCCCGTACGACTATTGGGCGATCGAGTACGCCTACAAGCCGCTCGACCCCGACAAGGAAAAGTCCGAGCTCGCGAAAATCGCCGCGCGCAGCGACGAGCCGCAGCTCGCGTTCGCCAACGACATCGACGCCGGATTCGGCGGCGCGGCCGAAGGCATGGACCCGCAGGTGAACCGGCGCGACCTGGGCAGCGATCCGCTCGAGTTCGCGACCCGCCGCCTGAAGCTCTCCCGCGAGCTCTGGGCCCGGCTGCAGGACCGCAAGCTCGAGCCGGGGCAGAGCTACGAAGTGCTGCGGCGAAATTTCGTCGCCGGGTTGACGCAGCTCGGCAACGCCGGCGTGGTTGCAGCCAAGTATGTGGGCGGCGTAGTCTACGTGCGCGATCATGCGGGCAGTGGCCGCGAGCCGTTCACGCCGGTGGCGCCCGAGAAGCAGCGCGCGGCGCTGAAACTGATCACCGAAGGGTTGCTGTCGGTCGACAGCTTCCGGCTGCGTCCCGAATTTGTCCGAAGGCTCACCGTCGACCAGTTCGACCGCGGGCGCGAAGACGCGGGAATCAGCGCGATCTCGCCGGACATTTCGCTTTCCGACCGGATGTTGCGGGTGCAGCGCGCGCTGCTCGATCAGCTCCTCTCCGACACCGTGGCGACGCGCATCGAGGAAAGCGCCTACCGCCAGACGAAGAGCAGCGAGGCATTCCGACTGTCCGAGCTCTATGACACGCTGCAAAGCGCCGTCTGGAGCGAGCTCAAGACCGGCCGCGACATCACGCCGTTCCGGCGCAACCTGCAACGCGAATATCTGCGCCGTATCGCGACGACGATCGTCCACCCTTCGCCGTCCGATCACGCCGACGGCCGGGCGCTGCAGCGCGTCAAC
>DASSEA010000501.1:0-13728 GCA_035696805.1 Casimicrobiaceae bacterium | reverse complement strand
TTGCTGAGTTCCTGCTGAATGCGCGTGAGGCCGATGCGCACGCGCGCCGCCGCGACGCACGGCGTGCGCGGATCGCGCCGCATGTCGGTGTTGAGATTTGGTGCGATCGCAGCGCGGGCCTTTTCGAGGATCAGCGCCCGTTGCTGGTTGATCGGGCCGACGGGTCCCTGGTCGGTCTCTTCGGAATGCCGCAGCGCGGCGAGCGTCATGTCGAGCTGCTCGGCCAGCGCCGTCGTGTCCAGATAGCGAAGCATCGCACCCGAATCCTGCCCCGTGCGCCGCGCGAGTCCTCCGCGGCCGGCGAGATCGACGAAGAAACCTTCCATCGACTTCGGCAAGGCCACGAGCTGCAGGCGACGGCTCCACAGGCGGATCTGCGTCGCGACCCAGTCGAGATTCGCAGGCGACAGGTTGCCGCTATTCAACTGGTGGATCAGGAGCACGTACACGTACTCCTGCTCGATCGTCCACTGCGTGCCGCTGCCATGGCCGCCGCCAAGCGACGTCGGCACGCGCTCGATGCCCAGCTCGGATGCACGCATCAGCGTGCGATGCAGTTCGACCCACTTGGCCGGAATCCAGCGCTCGTGGCGGCACACGCGCAGCTTCGCGTCGGTGCCGTAGTAATGGATGAGGCGCGCGAACAGGATCGGCACCTGACTCTTCCACCGCGGATACGCGGAGGGCGCGAGCGCCGTTTCGAGGATGTGCTGATAGGCGCCGATGAAGCCCTGCGTCAGGTCGAGGCTCGCCTGCCAGATGCGTTCGGCAACCTTCGGCGCGCTTTCGAGGCTCTCGACGTATTGCTTGAAGAGCTGCCGGCGGTCGGCGCCGAGTGCGGCGTCGATGTACTGCAGGGCCTGCGCACGGGCGAAATCAACGGGACGCCGCGACTGACGGATGCCGTCGAACGCGCGCAGCACGAGCTGCTGGCGCGCGACGATGTCGAGCGACGGCAATTCACCGAGCCAGGTGGCAGCCGCCTTGGCGGATACGACGGGATCGGCTGCATCACGCACGCCGGGATTCAGGAAGCCGAACATCGCTCGTCAGATAGAATGTGTCATCGCCGTATCGCGGCGTTTATCGCCGCAGTTCTCGGCGCCCTTCGAAAAAAGGCTCCGTTTGATGCGTATCGATCGCTGGCTGCCGCAGCAGATGCGGCGCAACCTTAGTGCAACACTCGCTTTGGCCGCGTGCGCGGCGTTCGCCGGCATGCCGGCAACCGCGCAACAGGCCGCTACCGGACAAGGGAACAGCAAGTTGGATGCCACACGCAACGAACTACAGAAAATCGATGTGAAACAGGGGACTGGCGCCGAAGCCAGCGCCGGCAAGCCCGTTGTAGTCCACTACACCGGCTGGCTCTACGACACATCGAAGCCCGATTCGCACGGCGCGAAGTTCGACAGCTCGCGCGATCGCGGCGAGCCGTTCGGTTTCGTACTGGGCGCCGGCCGCGTGATCAAGGGCTGGGATGAAGGTGTCGCAGGCATGAAAGTGGGCGGTCAGCGCACGTTGGTGATTCCGCCGCAGATGGCGTATGGCGAGCGCGGCGCGGGCGGCGTCATTCCGCCCAACGCGACGCTGATCTTCGACGTCGAGTTGCTCGACGTGAAGTAGACGAGCGGCCGAGTTCGTCCGCTGCGGTGGACTACCAGTAGGTCTCGAGCGTGATGTGACCCGGCTCCTTGCGGCGATGCCGACGCATGCCGCGCGCCGCGAGCACTTTCTGCACGTCGTCCACCATCGCCGGGTTGCCGCAGAGCATCGCGTGCGCGTTCTCCGGCGTGAGCGACAGCCCGACGCGCGCTTCGAGACGGCCGTCATCGATCGCGGCGGGAATGCGCCCCGCGAGGGCCTCTCGATGCACGTCGCGGCTCACCATCGGAACGTAGTCGAAAGCGCCGGGATGCGCGTGTCCGATGTTCGCGATCTCCTCGCGATACGTGAGCTCGTCGGCGTGCCGCACCGAATGCACGAGCACGACGCGTGCGAACTTCTCCCACGGCTCCGCGGTTCGCAGCATCGAGAGGAACGGCCCGATGCCGGTGCCGGTCGACAGGCACCATAGCGATTCGGCGTCCGCGGTCTCACTGACGCTGAAAAAACCGTTGGCGCGCGGCGCAAGCCACACACTTTCGCCCGCATCGAGCATCGCGAGTCGCGGCGACAGCGGGCCCTCGGGCAGGATGATGAAATAGAACTCGTGCGGTTGCGTCGACGGCGGATTCACGAACGAATACGGGCGCCCGAGCATCGGCTCCTTTGCACCGGGTGGCGCGGGCAGTGCAAGCCGTGCGAACTGGCCGGCGATGAACGTGACCTGCGGCGCGTCGACCAGCAGCGAGAACAGGCTGTCGTTCCAGCGTCGCCGCCCGGCTACGCGACCTTCGACCCACGCAGTCATCAAATATCCGATGGTTAAAATGTCGATTATGCCAACGCGCTATCGCGGGACCGTATTGATGGGCAAACGGGTCCATGTACGGCCGCCCCAGCGCATCGACCAGAAGGCGTTCATCGCGCACGCACGCGCGAGCCGCCACCTGCATGGGGGCTGGGTGCAGGCCCCCCAGACACCGGCCGCCTTTGCCGCGTACGTCGACCGCTTCGGCGACATCGCCGGAGAAGCGCGGCACGCCGGACTGCTCGTGATCCGCAACGAGGACACGGCGCTCGCCGGCGTGTTCAACTTCTCGGAAATCGTTCACGGCGCGTTTCACAGTGCGTACGTCGGCTACTACGCATTCGCGCCGCTCGCCGGCGACGGCTACATGACCGAGGGATTCTCCCTCGCGCTCGACTACGCCTTTCGCAACCTCGCGCTGCATCGCGTGGAGGCCAACGTGCAACCGGCAAACCGGCGCTCGCTCGCGCTCGTCACCCGCGTCGGCTTCGAGCGCGAGGGTTACTCGCGCCGATACGTGAAGATCGGCGGACGCTGGCGCGACCACGTGCGGTTCGCATTGCTCGCCGAAGACTGGCCGAAGCGGCGCGCAGCGCTGAGGCGCAGCCTTGCCGCGATGTCCCGTCGCTGAACGCATGCGCGGCGCCGCTGCGGCGCACCGCTGCGCAATGCGACTGTGTCGGTTGGCGGTGACGTGCGCGTTCGTGCCGACGTTCGCCGCCTGCACATCGTCGCCGATGGTTGCCGGTGTGCCGCAAACCGCAGATCACCTCGTGATCGGGCCCTACCAGACGCACGCGCAATGCCTCGACATGCGACGTGGCGACCGCCTCGACTGGCGCTTCGACGCGACTGCCCCGCTCGCCTTCGACATCCACTACCGGGAAAGCAATGCATTGCTCGCCCCCGTCGTGCGCAACGCAGCGAGCGACGCCGGAACCTTCGAGGCGCGCGAACCGGCAAACTATTGCGTCACCTGGGAAGCCGGTGCCGCAGGCGCGAGCCTCGACTATCGGCTTCTGCTGCGCGCGGCGACGCGCTGAGCGCGTCCGAACGAGTCGCGCGGCAACGATGCTGAATCACAGCTCCGCGTAGGTGTACGTGCGACCGTTCTCGACCGGCGCAAGCACGAGCCGGTCCACCACCTTGCGCGCAACGACGTGCGGCGGCTGCAACTGGCCGCCGGCGTGGAAACCCTTGAACAGATCGACGCTCGGCAGCACCGTCCTGGGCTGCGAACGGGCGAACGCCTGCATCGGCGTGTCGATGATGCCGGGGCGCAACGTGATCGCCGCGAACCGCGGCGACCGAATCTCGTCGGCGAGCGAACGCGTCAGCATCTCGAGCCCCGCCTTCGCCACGCAATACAGCGCTTCGCCGGGCAGCGTCGACTGCGCCGCGCCGGACGACACGTTGATGATCCGGCGCTCGACCGCATCGTCGCGAAATGCGCTGCAGAACAGGTTGGCGAGCACGATCGGCGCGGCGAGGTTGACATCGATCGACGCGACGATGCGCGCCGCGTCGAGATCACCGAGCACGCCGACCGCTTCGATCGTCGCCGCGTTGTTGATGAGGCACACGGCAGAAGGACGCGCGGCCGCGATGTCGGCGAGCGAAGGCGCCAGCCGCCCGGCAATCGACGCGGGCTCTGCGAGATCGCAGCGGACGAACGCGTAATTCGGCTGCTCGAGGCGCGACGACGCGTTGCGGCCGACGCCGAGCACGCGAAAGTCGCGCGCCAGCAGGTCGATGGCGAGCGCTTCGCCCAAGCCGTGCGAAACGCCGGTGATGATCGCGACACGCATCGGATCAGCCTTTGCCTGACGACATGACGATGATGACGACGATGACGATCGCGAGCACGATCAGCGCGATCTTCCACGGGCTCTTCGGATACTCGCCGCGCACGGCACCCGTGACGCCGTTCATCACGCACTGGAAGCGGCGCGTGCCGAACGTGTACGTCAGGAGCCACACGGGCGCCAGCACGTGCTTGAACGTCTGCTTCGAGTAATCGGCGTGCACGACGAGGTTGCGGTACGTGTCGCCGGGCACCGCGCGCGCGCACATCGCCTGCAGCTTCGCGTCCATTGCGGTGCGCGCGCGCTGCGCTGCGCCGACGAGATCGATCTGGTAGCGCTCGACGACCCAGCCGGCGACGTAGCCGGCATCGTAGGGCTTGAGTTCACCGGTGGGGAACGGTTCGATCCCGCGCACGAGCGCAGGTCGCACGCCGACCGAGGCGCATACCAGGTCGTCGTCGAAGAAATGCGAGACATGGCCCGCGGCGGGTTCCCAGCGAATGCGCTGGACCTGACGCGTGCGCGTCTCGCCGTTGACGACGTAGGTTTCCGTTTCGTAGTAATAGTGCCCGGCGTCTGCCGTCCAGTCGGCTTCGACGGCAGCGTCGAACGTCCAGTACGGCAGGTACACGCCGCGAACGGTGTCGGTCAATGCGCGGCGCTTGAGGGCGCCCGGTGCGAGCCACAGCCGGCCGTACCACGCGCGAATGCCGTCGCGCGCGTCGGTTTCCGAGCGACGAAACGGCAGCACGCTCTCCGGCCGGAACGCCGGCTTCGTTTCCTCGTACGGCACGAGTTGCGCGGAACCGCAGAACGCGCAGGTCTGCGCCTGCCGCGACGGATCGAGCACCGAGATCGCATTGCAGCTCTGGCACCGAACCTGGCGCGTCGCCGCCTGCCAGCCGCGCGCCGCGTCGGGAATCGCGCGGAGCGCCGACACGAGATCGTGTTCGACGATCGCGCCGTCGTCGGCGAGCCGGGCCGGCGATTCGGTTCCGCAGAACGGGCAGACGAGCTTGCCCTTGGCGGGATTCCACACGGCTTCGCCGCCGAAGGCAGGGCACGCGAATTTCTGACGCGCTGCGGCGACCGGCTCGCCGGCCATCAAGCTGCCCGGCGACGCGGCCGATCTGCGCGGCGCGCCACCGCCGGCCGCGCGGCGCGGCTCACGAATTGATGAACGCGTCGATCGCCGCTTTCGGCACGCGCCACTGCGTGCCGATGCGCTTGCCCTTGAGATCGCCCGCTTCGAGGCTCGCGAGCACATCGGATTCGGCGACGCCCAGCACCTGCGCCGCTTGCGCAGGGCTCAGCAGTTCAGGCGGGCCCGCGCCTGCGCCTGCGGTTGCCGGCGGCGCTTCGATGCCCTTCGTCGTCTGCCCCATCAGGCCGCCGGACTGATTCATCATCTGCTGCGCCATCGCCATGCCGACGGCCATTTCGGCGGCGACACCGCCCGCGCCGGCGCCGCCGTGCTCCATCCCCTGGCCCATCTGGTACTTGACGTAGTCGTTGAGGTTGCCGACGGCGGCCATGCTCGACCGCTTGTCGATCGCCTGCTCGACTTCGGGCGGCACCGACACGTTCTCGAGAATGAACGACGTCATGGCGAGGCCGTACTTGTCGCCGATGATCGGGTTGATCGCCGGCAGCAGCGCTTCTCCAAGCTCGGAGTAGCGCGCCGCGACATCGAGCGCAGGCACTTTCGCCTGCGCAAGCGCATCGGAGAACACGCTGACGATCCGCGAGCGCATCGTGTCGTTGAATTCATCGAGGCGGAAGTGGTCGTCGGTGCCCGCGACCTCCTTCAGGAACTTCTGCACGTCGACGACGCGAAAATCGTACGTGCCGTACGCGCGCAGCCTGACGATGCCGAAATCCTGGTCGCGCATCATCACCGGGTTGGCGGTGCCCCATTTGTTGCCGGTGAAAAGGCGCGTGACGACGTAATAGACATCCGCCTTGAACGGGCTTTGAAGACCGTATTTCCAGCCCCTGAGATCGGTGAGAATCGGAATGTTGTCGGTCGTCAGCGTGTATTTGCCGGGACCGAACTTGTCGCCGAACTGGCCGAGATAAACGAACTGCGCGACCTGCGATTCGCGGACGATCAGTTGCGCGCCGTTCTTGATCTCGCGATCGTCGTCGGGGAAGCGGTAGGAGAGCGTGTCGCGCGAATCATCGGTCCACTCGATGATGTCGATGAACTGCTTCTTGATGAAATCCAGGATCGCCATGCCTTGATCCCCCCGTTACTTCGGCACCGCGGCCGTCTTCTTCACTTCGGCCTCGGCGTTCGCCATTTCCTTTTCGATCTGCGGCAGCGGCAGCGCACCGGGAATCAGCGTGCCGTCGGCGAAGATCAGCGTCGGCGTCGCGTTGATCTTGAGCGAGTTGCCGAGCGCCTGCGTCTTGGCGACGGGGTCGCCGCAGTCACCCTTGTTCTCCGGGAGCTTGCCCGATGCGAAGAACGCGTCCCAGGCCTTGACCTTGTCGGGCGCGCACCAGATCTGCTTGGACTTGCGCGCGGCATCGGGGTGCAGCTGATCGATCGGGAACAGGAACGTGTAGATCGTCACGTTGTCGAGGTTCTTCATCTCGGTTTCGAGCCGATGGCAGAACGGGCAATCCGCGTCGGAGAAGATGATGAGCTTGCGCGAGCCGTCGCCCTTGACGCGCGTGAACGCGAGTTCGTACGGCAGCTTGTCGACGGCGACGCGGTTCAGCCGGCGCGTACGCGCGTCGGTCAGGTTCTGCTTGGTCCCGGTGTCGTACACGGAACCCACGAAGATGTACGCGACCTTCGGATCGGTGTAGATCAGGTTGTCGTCGAGCATCACCTCGTACAGGCCGAGATAATCGGTCCTCGCGACGTGGCGGATATCGGCGCCTGGAAACTTCTGCTCGAGTACCTTGCGAATCGCCGCGGTCTCGGGCGTCATCACCGGCGTTGCAGCGGCCACGGCCTTGGCGGGTGCCTGCGCAAACGCGACGGGCGACGCCGCTGCGAGCGCCGCCAGACCGAGCGCCAGCGTGGTATGGAGTGCGCGGCGCGCGCGCCGGCCGTTCGTTAGCTGCATGTCGTTCTCCAGGAATCGTGGGTTCCGCTTACCGCAGCGCCGATTGCGCGAGCGCACGCTTGACGATCGGCAGGCGGTCGACGGCCGACAACCCGACGTTGCGCAAGGTCTTCAACCACGGCATGCGCGGACCGAACATGCGCACGAGGCCGTCGGTCACCGCGTGCATCGCGAGCACCGGCTCGGCGCGCCGGCGCGCAAAGCGCTCGAGCAGGATGGGCGCACCGGCATCGCCGACCGGACCGCGTTCCGAGAGGACGCTTGCTAGCGCCTGCGCATCCCCGAAGCCGAGATTAACACCCTGGCCTGCGAGCGGGTGGACACCGTGGGCCGCATCGCCGACGAGCGCCATCCGGTGGGCGATGGACGTCGGCAGCCGCAGCGATTGCAGTGGAAAGGCGGCGGGCGGCGTGATCATCCGCAATGCGCCGAGCGCGCTGTCGCCGGCTTCGGCGACGCGCGCCGTGAATGCATCGTGCGACAGCGCGAGCAGTTCGTGCGCCTGCGAGTCGGGGGCCGACCATACGATCGACATCCGCCGTCCCGGCAGCGGCAGCCACGCGAGCACGCCGCCATCCGTGCGAAACCATTGGCGCGCGCAGCCATGGTGCGCGAGCTCGCAATCGAAGTTCGCGACGACGCCCTGCTGGCCGTACGACCGCGGCTCGGCGACGATGCCCGCCGCGTGCCGCACCCACGAATGCAAGCCGTCCGCGCCCACGACGAGGCTCGCGGTGAAGCGACGTCCGTCGGCAAGCGTCAGCGTGCCTTCGGTGGGCGACCAGGCGAGCGATGCGAATTCCGCATCGGTGACGAGGTCGATGCCGGCCACATGGATCGCCGGCAGCAGCGCCGCGCGCAGCGCCCGCTCCTCGACGATCCACGCAAGCGCGCGTTCGCCGAGTTCGTACGCGGAAAAGTTGAGCGTCGCGCCCTGGTCGCCGACGATACGCATCGACTCGATGGCCGCGATCCGCTCGCACGATAACGCCTGCCACGCGCCCACGCCCTGCAGGAACGCCGCACTGCCGGGGCTGATCGCGTAGACCCGCGGGTCCCACGTCGCCGGATCGCCGGTCGGCGGCGGTGTCTGACGATCGAGGAGCGCCACCGTCATGCCGTTTCGCGCCAATGCGGCCGCGAGCGCAAGCCCGACCAGACCGGCGCCGGCAATCAGCACATCGCGCCGCTCGATTGCGCCGTTCACGCGTCGAGGCTTTCGATGACGAGTTGCTGGTTCGTGTAGATGCAGATCTCTCCCGCGATCGTCAGCGCGCGCTGGACGATCTCGCGCGCCGCAAGCGCCGTATTGTCGAGCAGCGCTTTCGCGGCGGCCTGCGCATACGGGCCGCCGGAGCCGATCGCGACGATGCCGTGCTCGGGTTCGAGCACGTCGCCGGTCCCGGTCACGACGAGCGACGCCGTGCGATCGGCGATCGCGAGCATCGCTTCGAGCCTGCGCAACACGCGATCGGATCGCCAATCCCTCGCGAGTTCGACCGCCGCTCGCGTCAGATGTCCCTGGTGTTTCTCGAGCTTCGCCTCGAAGCGCTCGAACAGCGTGAACGCATCGGCCGTGGCACCGGCAAAGCCGGCCAGCACCTTGTCGTGATGGAGGCGCCGCACCTTGCGCGCGGTGGCCTTGATGACGACCTGTCCGAGCGTCACCTGTCCGTCGCCGCCGAGTGCAACGGCGCCGTCGCGGCGCACCGACAGGATCGTCGTGCCGTGGAAGGTGGCGGTCGCCGGAACCTCCGCCACGGGTCAATCCGCCTTCTTGACGAAGTGCCGCGGCGAAATGCCGATCAGGAGCAGCAGGGCGCGGACGATCGGCGACGCGCCGAGGATCTGGACGGCCTTGCCCTGCGTCTCGGCGCGCGTGATCGCATTGAAGAGCGCGCCGGCGAAAATGAAATCGACGCGCTCGACGTCGGTCATGTCGATCTGCACGACGGCGTTGCGGCTCGCGAAATCGGCGAGGCGCGCGAGTTGCGGCGGCGTGGCGCCGGCAAGAACGCCGCTCCAGACGAGCGTTTCACGATCGACGGCCGCGCGTTCGTCCGCTTCGGCAACCGCCACCGGCGCACCATCGTGTTCTTCGGCGCACGCTGCCTTGTCGGCGCCCGAGCGCGGCGGCGGTTCCCACGACGGCGGCGACAGTTCGAACGTCACGGCGAAATCGACGGCTCGCTCGTCGAACTTGTCCTGGTCGCGCTGCCATTGGAGCAACTCGAGCGACAGGAGCCATGCGCCTTCGCCCCCTTGCCTGCCTTGCGCGACCGCATCCTCCAGCGCTGCAACGAGCTTGTCGGGACGCTGGATCGCAAGCTCCATCCGCTGGCCCCGTGCACGCCCGAGGTCGCGCGCGAGGAGCCTGGCGCCGTCATCGTCGAAGCCCGTCACCGACGACAGGTCGATGCGCGCACGCGGCACGCATTTTTCGAGCGCACGCTTCAGCCCTTCGAGTTGCGCCGAACTGCCGCTCGACAGCTTGCCGGTGACGGCGATGTACCCGCCGCCCGTGCCTCCCTTGTCCTCGGCCGGCCGCTTCGTGTGCTCGTTCCACGACGGCGCCGAGCGCTCGAACTGCAGCACGAACTGCATCGCAAGCTGATCGAACGCGGTGCGCTCGCCTGCGCGCTGCAACAGATCGAACAGCGCGAGCCACGCGAGCGGGGAGAGCTTGGCGTCCGCGTCGGTCTGGATGCCCTGCTCGAGCACTTCGCGCGCAGCGGCATCCTGGCCGTTTGCGAACGACAGTGCTGCGTTCTCGAGGACCGCGCACAGGCCGGGGTTGGCCTGGGCGACTTCGATCGCCTTCGGCGCCGTCGACCAGTCGATGATGCTCGCACCGCGCTGGCTCGTTTCGCCGAGCGGTTCGAGACCGAGGGGCGTGCCTGTCTTGCGGGTCGCCGCCTGCGCCGCGAGTTCGCGCGCCGAGACGACGTGCGGTTCGCGCTTCGTGCCGCGACTGGACTTCGTCGCCTGTGGATTTTTTTTGGCCGGCGGCTTGCCGAAGATCGCCATCGCGGGCTCGATGCCTCGTGCGATCAGGCGCGCGCGAGGTTCTCCGCCGCGAAGTCCCAGTTCAACAGGCGGTCGATCACCGCGTTGACGTAATCGGGCCGGCGGTTTTGATAATCGAGGTAGTACGCGTGTTCCCACACGTCGATCGTGAGCAGCGGCGTCGCGCCCTTGACGAATGGCGGCTCGGCGTTTGGCGTCTTCGTGACCTTGAGCTTGCCGCCCTCGGCGACGAGCCATCCCCATCCGGAGCCGAACTGCGTGACGCAGGCGTTCGCAAAATCCTTCCGGAACGCGTCGAATCCGCCGAGGTCGGATTCGATCATCTGCGCGATGCGCCCGCTCGGCTTGCCGCCCGCGCCGCCTTTGAGGCAGTTCCAGTAGAACGTGTGATTCCACACCTGCGCAGAGTTGTTGAACAAGCCGACCTTGTCGGGCTTCCCGGCGGTGTCGCGTATCACCTTTTCCAGCGGAGCGTTCTCGTATTCGGTGCCCTTCGCGAGGTTGTTGAGATTGTCGACGTACGCTTTGTGATGCTTGCCGTAGTGGAACGACAGCGTATTCGCCGAGATGACCGGCGCGAGTGCGTTTTCGGCGTAGGGAAGAGGCGGCAGCGTGAACATGGCGACGGGCTCCTTCAGGCGATGGATGCGAGTACGAAACGGGTGTCGGCCGGCGCGTGCGTCGACGCGGCTAGCGCAGCGATGCGCGGAAAACGCGGCGACGTCAATCGCCGTAGAGCTTCTGTACGCGCTCGCGGCGCTCCTGCGCTTCGATCGACAGCGTCGTCATCGGGCGCGCGATGAGCCGCGGAACGCCGATCGGCTCGCCGGTTTCCTCGCAATAGCCGTACGAGCCATCCTCGATCATCCGCAGGGACTTTTCGACCTTCTTCAACAGCTTGCGTTCCCGGTCGCGCGTGCGCAGTTCGAGCGTGTATTCCTCCTCGAGCGTTGCGCGATCCGAAGGATCGGTCGTGATTTCGTTCTCGCGCAGATGCTCGCCCGTATCGTCGGCGTTGCGCAGGATCTGGTCGCGAATGTCCTCCAGTCGCTTGCGAAAGAAAGCAAGCTGCGCATCGTTCATGTAATCCTTTTCCGGAGCCTTGAGGATTTCTTCCTCGGTGAGCTCGCGGGGCTGCTTTCTGGCGGCGACTGCGGTTTTGGCGGCCATGGGTCGTTTTATCCTTGAACTTCGTACCGACGCGGCGTCCGGCCTTGCAACGATCGGACCACCCCGACGACGTCAAACTGTGCATTATAGCCCGTGATCGCTTCGCAAGCGACGCTGCGGCCATGGCTGCGCGTGGCCGCAGCGCGGTCGAGGCGGTCGCTATACTGCCAAGAAATCAAGGGCTTCCGATGAACGTTTCAACGCTCACCCTGCGGCGGCCCGACGACTGGCACCTTCACTTGCGCGATGGTCCGCGGATGCGTGCGGTGGTCGGTGCAACGGCAGAGGTGTTCGGCAGAGCAATCGTCATGCCGAACCTGCAGCCACCGGTCACGACGACGGAGGCCGCGCGTGCGTATCGCGATCGCATCGTCGCCGCGTTGCCGCGGGGCAGTCGCTTCACGCCGCTGATGACGCTGTACCTGACCGAACACACGTCCGCCGCGGAAATCGCACGTGCAAAGGCGAGCGGCTTCGTGCACGCGGTCAAGTACTACCCCGCGGGCGCGACGACGCATTCCGAGTCGGGCGTCACCGATCTTGCGCGCGTGCGCGACACGCTCGCGGCGATGGAACGGCACGGCGTCGCGCTCGCGATCCACGGTGAGGTCACGCACGCGGACGTCGACGTGTTCGACCGCGAACGCGTGTTCGTCGAGCGACACCTCACGACGATCGTCCGCGACTTTCCGGAGCTCCGCATCGTTCTCGAGCACGTAACGACGCACGAGGCTGTGGTGTTCGTCGAAGCAGCGAATGCCAACGTCGCGGCGACGATCACGCCGCAGCATCTGCTGTACTCGCGCAACGCGTTGTTCGCGGGCGGCCTGCGTCCGCATCTGTATTGCCTGCCCGTGCTGAAACGCGAGCGCCATCGTGAAGCGCTGGTCCGCGCCGCGACCTCGGGCAACCCCAAATTCTTCCTGGGCACCGATTCGGCGCCGCACACGAAAGCGGCGAAAGAGCATGCGTGCGGCTGCGCGGGCTGCTATTCGGCGCCGATCGCAATGCCACTGTACGCGGAGGCATTCGACCGCGCCGGTGCGCTCGATCGCCTCGAAGGCTTCGCGAGCGTTCACGGCGCGACGTTCTACGGGTTGCCGCCTAACAGCGACACGATCGCGCTCGTTCGCCAATCATGGCGGGTGCCGGCGACCCTGCCTTTCGGCGACGAAACGATCGTACCGCTGCGTGCTGGCGAAAACGTGCACTGGCGCGTCGAGACCGCGGAAGACCGTTCGCCCCGCGCAACGTGATGGTCGCTGCGCCCCTTTATGTCGACGCGGCCATGGATGTCCGCTGCGCAACCGACGCACCGGCCGAGGACGTCCGCCGTATAATCGCGACGCGAAGCCCGCCAGATCGTCGCTGCCTCGAGTTAGCGCTCGAGGGAGAGGAAAGTCCGGGCTCCACAGAGCGGGATGCCGGGTAACGCCCGGCCGCACCAGTCGATGCCTCGCGGCGTTGGCAAAGGCGAGGAACAGGGCCACAGAGACGAGTCGCTTCCCTCACGGGTAGCGGGTGAAACGCGGCAACCTCCATCCGGAGCAACGCCAAATAGGCGGACGACGACGCTGCTCGCCGAGTCCGCGGGTAGGCGGCTCGAGCCCGGCGGCAACGACGGGCCTAGAGGAATGACGGTCATAGCGCGCGACCTCGCGCGCCGTAACAGAACCCGGCTTACAGGCGGGCTTCGCTGTTCCCCGTGCGAACGCGATATTCGATCGCCGACTCGTTCGGTCGTGCAATCGAGACATCTCCTCGGCCGTTCGCCCGTGCCGAAGTGTTGCGGTTTTAAGACGAAGCGCGGGCCACGCTGCACGCGGTGTCGCGCGACATAGCCAAACCGCGGAGTTTCGAGCGACACTTTTGGCATGTGGCGAAAGAGCGCAGCCGTGGAGCGTTCGACCTCGGAACGGAATCGCTCGTCGGGGATGTGGCGCAGAGGGATCCATCGCGTCGCCATAGCGCTAATCCTCGTCGTTGTCCCGACAGGCGCGGTCGTCGCGCAAAACTTCTCCGCGACGCCTTCGAATCTTGTTTTTGGCAATGTCCCGGTCGGCGCAACCGCGTCGTTGCCAGTCACAATCACGAACGTGTCCGCGGTTCCGCAGACGCCGAGCTTCTCCGGCGGTGCGCCCCTCGACGCGACCAACTTCGGCGGATCCCAGAATTGTGCGGGCACGACGTTGGCGCCGGGTGGGAGCTGCACGTTCACCTACACGTTCAACCCGAC
>DASSEA010000500.1:0-10422 GCA_035696805.1 Casimicrobiaceae bacterium | reverse complement strand
CAAGCGTTCCGGGCATGACGGTGAATCGCTTCTGTTCTTCCGGGCTCAACGCCGTGTCGATCGCCGCCGACCGCGTCCGTACCGGCGAAGCGGACAACGTCATCGCCGCTGGCACCGAGAGCATGAGCATGATTCCGATGCTGGGCCGCCTCGCAATGAACGCCGACGTGTTCGCCGGCGACGAGAACGTGGGCATCGCGTATGGCATGGGCCTCGCGTCCGAGCGTGTCGCCGCGCAATGGAACGTCACGCGCGACGCGCAGGACGAGTTCGCCCTCGCTTCGCATCGCAAGGCGCTTGCAGCGCAGGCGGCGGGTGAATTCGATGCGGAGATCAGTCCGATCGACGTCGTGTCGCGAGCGCCCGATCTCGCGAACGACGAGGTGATCGAGCGAACGAAGACCGTCGAGCGCGATGAAGGCCCGCGCGCGGATACGACGCCCGAAGGGCTCGCGAAGCTGAAGCCTGCGTTCGCAGCGAGGGGAACGATCACCGCAGGGAACAGTTCGCAGATGTCGGATGGCGCGGCCGCGGCGATCGTCGTCGGCGAGCGCGTGCTGCGCGAACTCGACGCAACACCGCTTGCGCGCTGGCGGGGCTACGCGGTCGCGGGCGTTAAGCCGGAACTGATGGGCATCGGCCCTGCCGTGGCAATTCCCAAGGCATTGCGACTGGCAGGTCTTCGGCTGAGCGACATCGACTGGATCGAGCTGAACGAGGCCTTCGCGGCGCAGGCGCTCGCGGTCGTGCGCGAAATCGATCTCGATCCCGCGAAAATCAATCCGCTCGGCGGCGCGATCGCGCTCGGCCACCCGCTCGGCGCCACCGGTGCGATACGCACGGCAACGATCACGCATGGACTGCGGCGTCGCAAGCAGAAATACGGCGTCGTCACGATGTGCGTCGGAACCGGCATGGGCGCGGCCGGCATCTTCGAAGCGGTCTAGGCGCGGGTCGCGATCGTGTGGAGACGCGGAAAACCCGAGGGGAGGTTCGCCATGAACGCACGACACTTCATGCTGATTGCGACGCTGGCAATGGCGGCGCATGCGTTCGCACTCGACATCGAGGGCGTGAAACTCGCCGACAGGACGAACGTCGGCGGCCAGGAACTCGTGCTGAACGGCGCGGGCGTGCGCAAGCGCGCGATCTTCAAGGTGTACGTCGGAAGCCTCTACCTGCCGGCGAAGGCCGGTTCCGCGCAGGACGTCCTGGCCAGGGCTCCCAGGCGCATCCAGCTCAACCTGTTGCGCAATCTTTCATCGGACCAGTTGATCGGCGCGCTGATGGAGGGCCTGAAGCAGAACCTGACCGCCGCCGAGATGCAGGGGATCACCGTCCAGACCGGGGAGCTCGCGGCGATCATGAAATCGTTCGGCGAGGCGAAGGAGGGCAGCGTCGTCACGCTCGATTTCATCGACAACGCAACGAACATCGGCCTTGACGGCACGGCACGCGGATCGGTCGACGGCGCGGCGTTCAACGAGGCGCTGACGCGGATCTGGATCGGCGATCATCCCGCACAGGCCGACCTGAAGAAGGCGATGCTCGGCGGTGCCTGATTTCTGGCGCAGTTGCGGTTATCGGCTGCTCGACGCGGGAGCCGACGGCAATCTGCGGATCACCGACGACTTCCTGCGGAGCTTTCTCGCGCGTCCCGAACTCGCGCCGGTGCCGCAGTCGTGCGCGGCGGAGTTGCACCTGCACGATGCGCTGATGTCGGAACCCCGGCGGATCGTCGACGGAACGACGATCGACGCGATCGAAGACGACGATGCGCGCGAGAACTATCGCATCTGGTGCCGGTTTCGTGACCGGCTCGTCGCGGCGGATTCGCTGGAGGCCGCCTACGTGGGTCTGTTTCGCGGAGAAGGCGTCGACGTGCCGCCGCTGTTCGTCGCACTGATGACGCAGATCCTGCTGCGCCACATCCTGGGCGAGAAAGCCGACCCGATCGCCGCGCGCGCCGCCGAAATGCTGTTCCGCCCGCAGAAGATCGCGGTCACCGACGACGGCGCCGTCATGGCCGCGGACGAGGCGATGGTGGAAACACTCGCCGAGACCGGCGGGTTCGGGTCGCTCGGGGAGTTGCTGCTGAAGGAGCGTACACCGGTGCGAACGGTGGACCTCGACGTGCTCGACGTCGAGAACGCGGCGTCGTACTTCGAACGCGACGAGCGGCATGACCTGTCGATCAGCCTCAACCGCGGGCGCGCCGCGCTGACGGCGCTCGCGCGCGTGATGGAGGACTGGATCGCGCATTTTCTCGGCGTTCGCGTCAGCATCCGTACCGAGCGCGAAATCGACGATGCGCACTGGATGTGGCACGTGGGATTGGACGCCGAGGCGAGCAGCGTGCTGAACGATCTTTACAATCGGCAAAACGTCGACGAAACGCGGCTGCGCCGGCTGCTCTGCCTGTTCCGGCTCGATTTCGACGATCCCAACGACATGCGCCCTGCGCTCGCCGGCCGCCCCGTGTGGCTCGCGATGGCGATGGACGAGCATGCGCGGTTGCGCCTGAAGCCGCAGAACCTGCTGATGAACCTTCCGCTCGCACGACTCCAATGAAGACGACGACGAGGCTTTGCGCGTTCGCGGCCACTGCCACGTTCCTGTGCGGGGGGGCGTTCGCGCAGACGCCAACCGAGCCGCCGGCGCAATCCGGCCCGCCGAACGCGCCCGCGGGATCACCCGAAGCGACGGTCAAGTCCGAGCCGACGGGCAAACCCGATGCGAGTGCGTCGACCGACGCGGGACCGCTCGCGGCGTTGTCCTGGCTCGCAGGCTGCTGGCAGGGAACCGTCAATCAGCGCGAGTTTCGAGAGCACTGGCTGCCGCTTCGCGGTGGCGTGCTGATCGGCGCCGGGCAGTCGGTGTTGCGCGGCAGCATGCTGGATTACCAGTTCCTGCGGCTCGAACCGCGTCCCGACGGCATCTACTTTTCGCAGTTCTCCGGGGATCGCAAGGAAACCTCGTTCAAACTGTCGAATACCGCAACCGACGATCGCGACACCATCTACACGTTCACGAACACCGACGACACGTTTCCAACGCGACTCATTTACCGTCGGGGCACCGAGGGCTGGCTCTACGAAACGATCGAAGGAACGCTGAACGCCGTCGAGCGCAAGGTCGTCTACCCGTTGCGCCGTGTCGATTGCGAAGGCGGCGAATTCATTCGACAGTGATCCCGTGACGAATTCCGACGCGCCGCAAGACGGCAGGAGCCCTGCGCTCGCAAGCTTCGAGCGGATGCTCGCAAGCGGCAAGGACGGTGCGCTGCTGCGTTATTCGATCGGCAACGAATACGCGAAGGCGAAGGACTGGGCAGCAGCGCGCGAATCGCTCGCGAAGGCCGTCGAGCTCGATGCGCAATTCACGGCTGCGTGGAAGCTGTATGGCCGCGCGCTCGTCGAAACGGGTCGGCCGCAGGACGCGCTCGTCGCGTATCGCCAGGGAATCGAGGTCGCGAAGCGCAAGGGCGACCGGCAGGCCGAGAAGGAGATGACCGTGTTCGCGCGACGGATCGAACGCGCGTTGGCGGAAAAGTAGGGTCAGCGTCGACTTCGGGGTCCGAGCAACACGTTGACTTCGGGGTCAGAGCAATAAGTCGCGCGCTGGCTGCTCGCGAAACGTCATGATCTATACCGCGCGACTTATTGCTCTGACCCCGAAGTCACCTGCGCCACGCCGCGGTTGGCGAGTTCGTCGGCGCGGTGATTGCCGGGCGTATCGGCATGGCCGCGCACCCAGTGCCAGCGGATCGCATGCTGCCGGGCGAGTTGGTCGAGCTCGCGCCACAGCTCCGCGTTCTTGACCGGCTTGCGGTCGCTCGTGCGCCAGCCGTTTCGCTTCCACGTGTGGATCCACTGCTCGATGCCGTGCTTCACGTACTGCGAATCGAGATACAGATCGACGTCGGTGCTGCGCTTCAACGCCTCGAGCGCGCGAATGACCGCGGTGAGTTCCATCCGGTTGTTCGTGGTCTGGCGCTCGCCACCGAAGAGTTCGCGCTCGCGCCCATCGCGAACCAGCAGCGCGCCCCAACCGCCCGGACCGGGATTGCCTTTGCACGCCCCGTCGGTATAGATGACGACCGGGCTCACCGCTCGAGCGGCGCCGTCGTGTGCGTCGTCAACCCTTCCCGCGCACGGGCGGCCGGTGCGAGCGCGCGCGTGCGTCGCTCGCGACGCTCCCACGCGGGCGCGAGCACGCGCATGCCGAGCACCTTCTTGGTTGCGCGCAGGTAGTACACGCCGCCGGTGATCGGCCACCACCGGTCGCCGGTGGATTCGAAGAACGCGAAGCGCCGCAGCCATTTTTCCTGCGTGAATGGCGGCACGTAGCAGTCGAAGCGACCGCCGACGACGTCGAATCCCAGCAGCGTCAGCCAGTCCTTCAACCGGTACAGCGCGATGAAGTTGCCGTTCCACGGCGGCGTCGAGCCGCGGCCGAAGTAACGACGCGTACCGAACAGCGAGAACGGATTGAAGCCGGAGATGACGATCTGGCCTTCGGGCCGGATGACGCGCCACGCTTCGCGCAGCATCAGATGCGGATCGTCGGTGAACTCGAGCGCGTGCGGCATGACGATCAGGTCGAGCGCATTTTCCGCGAACGGCAGGCCGTGGGGATCTGCGATGATGTCGGCCGGCGGATCGTAATCGAGACTCCAGCGCGAAACGATGCGGCTTTGACCGAGGTACGCGCACTCGGGCAGGCCGATCTGCAGCGCATGGAAACCGAAGATGTCCGCGACAGTCTCATCGAAGTACGCCTGCTCGCGCTCCTTCAGATAGTCGCCGAGCGGCGTTGCGAGCCACGCGGCGAAGCGCATCGACGGCGTGTCGACCGCAGCGGAGGATCGATCCATGACGACGATTATCCCCATCCCTGCATTCAGGGACAACTACATCTGGGCCGTTCACGACGGTCGCAGCGCCGCGGTGGTCGACCCCGGCGATGCTGCGCCGGTATTCGCATGGCTCGCCCAAAGCGGCATGACGCTGCGCGCGATCATCGCAACGCATCATCATGCAGACCACGTCGGCGGCGTGACGGCGCTCTGCGAGCGCTACGACGTACCGGTGTTCGGTCCCGCTCGCGAAACGATTCCTCGACGTACGCATGCGCTCGGCGACGGCGACCGCATCGAAGTGCCGGGGATCGGTCTCCCGCTCGGGGTGTTCGACATTCCCGGGCATACGGCAGGACATATCGCGTTTTACGCGACCGGCAGCGATCCGCTGCTCTTCTGCGGGGACACGCTGTTCGCGGCGGGCTGCGGACGCCTGTTCGAAGGCACGCCCGAACAGATGTGGTCGTCGTTGGGAAAGCTCGCGCAGCTCACCCCCGCCACGCGCGTCTACTGCGGACACGAATACACGCTCGCGAACTTGCGCTTCGCCGAAGCCGTCGAGCCCGACAACGCGGACGTGCGCGCGCGCACGAGCCGCGAGCAGGTCAAGCGCGACCGCGGCGAGCCGACGCTGCCCTCGACGATCGGCGACGAGCTCGCAACCAATCCGTTCCTGCGCGCCGGACTGACGAACGTCGCGGCGGCCGCGACGAAGCGTGCGGGCCGCCCGATGAACGGTGCGGTCGACGTGTTCGCGACGCTGCGGGAATGGAAGAACGGCTTCCAGTAGGTCCGCCGACATTCGTCACGCGGGTTGACGTTGTCATATTCACGGCCTACCATCGCCGGAATTTTGCGCCGGCCCCTTCGACTATCGACCCGCGACCGAATTGCGCTATCGACATGCCCTGATCGTGCCGGTGATCGTCGTGCTTGCAGCGTGCGCGACGACTGCCCCGCCACCACCGGCTGAACCGCCGCAAGCCACGCCGTCGCCGTTGCCGACGATCGTATTTCCTCCTCCGCCGCAGAAGATCGTGATGGTCGATCCGTTCAATGGAGAGGCCGCGGACCTGGAGCCCCTGCCGCCGGCGACCGGCGATCTGTGGGATCGCATCGTCAAAGGCTACGCGATCCCCGATCTCGAAGGACCGCTCGTCGAGAAATGGGAGCAGTGGTACGCGGATCGTCCAGATTACGTCGCGCGCATGGTCGAGCGCAGCCGCCGTTACCTCTATCACATCGTGAGCGAGGTCGAAGCGCGCGGCATGCCGCTCGAAGTGGCGCTTCTGCCCATCATCGAGAGCGCGTTCAACCCGACCGCGATGTCGGGCGCGCGCGCAGCGGGCATCTGGCAGTTCATGCCCGCGACCGGCACGCATTACGGACTGAAGCAGACGTGGTGGTTCGATTCGCGGCGGGACGTCGTCGCGGCCACCAATTCGGCGCTCGATTACCTGCAGACGCTCAACAGCGAATTCAACGACTGGCAATTATCGCTCGCGGCCTACAACTGGGGCGAGGGCAACGTTCGGCGCGCCATCGCGCGCAACCGCGCGAAAGGCCTGCCGGCCGACTTCGAGCATCTGTCGAACATGGCCGCCGAAACGCGCAACTACGTGCCGAAGCTGCAGGCGGTCAAGAACATCGTCGCGGACCCGGCGAAATACGGCCTCGTGATGGCCGACGTGCCGAACGCACCGTACTTCACCGTCGTGCGCACGACGGTGCGCATGGACGTGAAGCGCGCAGCCGAACTCGCGGAGTTGGGGCAGGAGGAATTTCTCGCACTGAATCCCCAGCACAACCGTCCGGTCATTTCGGGTGCCGACGATTACGCGATCCTCCTGCCGATCGACAAGGCCGAGGTGTTCGCTGCGAAGCTCAACCTCGTCGACCAGCCGCTCGTATCCTGGCAGGCGCACCGGATGAAGCCGGGCGAAACGCTGCCGCAGGTCGCGATTCGTTACGGGCTGTCGATCGAGACGTTGCGCTCGGTCAACGGCATCGGTCCGCGGCAGACGGTACCCACCGGTTACGCGCTGCTGGTGCCGATGCAGCGGCCGACCGCCGAGGCCGCGGAGTCGCTCGCGAACGCCGTGTTCACGACGGTGCCTGCCGGCCGCACGTTCTTCCACACCGTGCATCGCGGTGAAACGCTGCATGCGATCGCCGCGAAGTACGGCGTGACGACGCAGGACGTCCGGCGCTGGAACCGGCTCGCGAACGACGGCGTGCGCATGGGCCAGCGCCTGCGCGTCACGAGCGACGTGCCGTCGATCAAGACGGCCGTGAAGGGCAAGCGCAGCGTGCATGCAGCGAGCGTCAAGGCAAGCAAGGGACGCCGCGCCGCTGCAGTGGTCAAGGCCGGCGGAGGCGGCAGCGGCCGCAAGGAACCGATCACGTCGGCGGCGGCGCGGCCGAACGGGCACTGACATTGGGGTCGCTCCGCGCGACTTCTTCCGCTGACCCCGAAGCGCCCGTCGATTTAATGCGCTGACCCCGAAGTCGACGCCATAACAAAACGGGCGACGCATGAGGCGTCGCCCGTTTTCGTCCGTCGCACGAATGCGACGAAAGCGCTTCGACGAGCTTACTTCCGCTTCGAGGCTCTCTTCTTGGCGCTCTTGCGGGCGCCGGACTTCTTCGCGGCCCGCTTTTTCGTCGACTTGCGCGTCGACTTCTTGGCGGCCCGCTTCTTCGCACCGCCCTTGCGCGCGGTCTTGCGGCCCGTCTTCTTCGCGGCGCGCTTCTTCGCTCCGCCCTTGCGCGCCGTCTTGCGTGCCGTCTTCTTCGCGGCCCGCTTTTTCGTCGCCCTGCGCTTCGTGGACTTCTTGGCGGCCGACTTCTTCGGAGCCGCCTTGCGTTTCTTCGCCTTCTTCTTCGGCGCCGAGGCCGGAGCCGAAGGCGTCATCATCGACATCATGTCAGCCATCATCTTTGCTTCTCCTGTCTGAGTTCATATGACTGTTATGGTCCAACACTCGCAGGTGTCGCCGGCTGGCAGGGGAAGAAGCGCTCCTTGCATTAAATTCGAGCCGACCCCTTGACAAATCCATTGGCACCTGCTGCCAGCATTGTAGCCACGTTTTGCGCTTTTGCAAGATTTGAGCCGCCGATCGATCGGCGCATCAGCGCACTGTTGCGAATTCGCACATCGCGTCGGATGCACTTTTTGCGCGCATCTCAGCGCGGCGCGCGCTGCGGCAACCGAATTTCGTGCGCGTAGAGCTCGGCGATCGTTTCGCGTCGCCGGATCAGGTGCGCAGCATCGCCGTCGACGAGCACTTCGCAGGCGCGCGGACGCGCGTTGTAGTTGGAACTCATCGACATCGCGTACGCGCCTGCCGCGCGCACGGCGAGCAGATCGCCTTCGGCAATGGCGAGCGGACGCTCGAGCGCCAGGAAGTCGCCGCTCTCGCAAATCGGACCGACGACGTCCCACCGCACGGCCGATCCGGTGCGTGGCCGCACCGCATCGACGCCGTGCCATGCGTCGTACAGCGCCGGCCGCAGCAGATCGTTCATCGCTGCATCGACGACCGCGAAATTGCGCGTCGCGCCCGGTTTCAGCAGGCGAACACGCGTCAACAGCAGACCGGCTTCCCCGACCAAGCGGCGTCCGGGCTCGAACAGCAGGCGCTCGCGGCGACCGGCGAACAGCGCGCGGATCATCGCCGCGTAGTCGCCGATCGCGACGACCGCCTCATCGCGATAGCGAATGCCGAGTCCGCCGCCGAGATCGACGTGTTCGAGCGGGATGCCGTCGGCGGCGAGCGCGTCGACGAGCGCGAGCAGGCGGCTCACGGCCTCGCGGCAGGGCGCGAGCTCGATGATCTGCGATCCGATGTGCATGTCGATGCCACGTACGGCGATCGACGGCAGTTGCGCGGCGCGGTGATAGAGCGCGTGCGCGTCCGCGAACGCGACGCCGAACTTGCTTTCCTTGAGGCCGGTCGCGATGTACGGATGCGTCTGCGGATCGACGTCCGGGTTGACACGGAAGCTGATCGGCGCGCGCACGCCGAGGCGCGCAGCGACCGCGGCGAGATGGGTGAGCTCGCTCGCGGATTCGACGTTGAAGCACAGGATCTGCGCGGCAAGCGCGGCTTCCATTTCCGCGTCGCTCTTGCCGACGCCCGAGAACACGACGTTGCGTGGATCGCCGCCGGCCGCGACGACGCGGGCGAGTTCGCCGCCGGACACGATGTCGAAGCCGCTGCCGAGCCGCGCGAACAGGTCGAGGATCGCGAGCGACGGATTCGCCTTCATCGCGTAGCAGACGAGATGCGGCAGGCCGTCGAACGCAGCGTCGAACGACTGGTACGCGTCGGTCAGGAGCGCGCGCGAATAGACGTAGCACGGTGTGCCGAAGCGCTCGGCAAGCGCCGACAGCGGCACGTCCTCGGCGCGGAGTTCGCCGGCGACGTAGGCGAAGCCGCTCACGGCCTGCGTTCGGGCGGTGCCGATGGCGGCGGCAGCGCGGGCGACGTCGTCGCCGGAGGCGTCGCCGGGTTGTCGATCGGCGGGGGTGGCGGCGCGGTCGTCGTTTTCGGCGCCGCGCGCAACGGGCCCTTGATCCCGCAGCCGGCGACGACAATCATCATCGCGCAGGCAAGCAGCGCGGCTGCGCTGCGAACGGTGAATTGACGTAACATCGTGACGTGAACCGCCGCGCGCGACCGTCGCGCAGTGTCGGCGCATCGTAGCACGCACCCATGGACGAATCCGCGTTCATCGCCGCCGCCAACGCAACGCTCGAGAGAATCGGCCTTGCGCTCGACGCCGCGCTCGAAACGAGCGACAACGATCTCGACTGGAGCCTGAACGATGGCGTTTTGACGATCGAGTGCGACGACGGCAGTCGCATCATCGTCAACCGCCACGTGCCCAATCGCGAGCTGTGGGTGGCCGCCCGAAGTGGCGGTCTGCACTTCCGCGCGGACGCCGGCCGCTGGCGCGACGCGCGGGGCCACGACGAGCTCGGCGCGACGCTCGCGCGCCTGCTGAAGACGCAGGGGCGGATCAACGTGCGCATGCCGGAGCTCACCGCACCGGTGTCGGAGGTGTAGTTATTCGGCTGCACGCGCAGTGCGGCAGCCCAGCGTCATCCTCGACGAATAATTACGCCTCCGACACCGGAGGTTCACGCGGCGAGCAGCGCCGTCCAGTCGTCGAGTTCGCGGCGCAGCGCGGCGTGCCCCGGCAACAGCGCTTCCACGACCGCCCAGAAGCGCGCCGAGTGATTGAGCTCGACGATGTGCGCGACCTCGTGCGCCACGACGTATTCGGCGAGCAACGGCGGCAACTGCACGAGCCGCCAGTTGAGGCGGATTTCCCCTTTGGCGTTGCAGCTGCCCCATTCGCTGCGTGCGTTCGACAGGCGCACCGACGGCGTGTGCGCAGCGATCCGCCGTACGTAGTCGGCGACGCGCGCGGCAACGAGCGTCCACGCCTGATCCTTGAGCCAGTCGCCGACACTCGCGGCGACCAGGCGTTCGTCGTGCGCGTGCGGATGGCGCACGGTCAAGTGAAACAGGTCGGCTGCGATCGCCATCCTT
>DASSEA010000499.1:0-6090 GCA_035696805.1 Casimicrobiaceae bacterium | reverse complement strand
CAGATGGGCGGCTGGTGGCGCAAGGAGGTGAAGACCGTCAATGACCTCAAGGGCGTCAAGATGCGCATCGCCGGTCTCGGCGGCGAAGTGATGGCGCGGCTCGGCGCCGTGCCGCAACAGATTGCGGGAGGCGACATCTATCCGGCGCTCGAGCGGGGGGCGATCGATTCAGCCGAGTGGGTCGGTCCGTACGACGACGAAAAGCTCGGGTTCTACAAGGTGGCGCCGCATTATTACTTCCCCGGTTGGTGGGAAAGCAACTCGATGTATTCGTTCTACGTGAACATCAAGGAATGGGAAAAACTGCCGAAGGAATACCAGGCGGCGATCGAGGCGGCGTCGTATGAGGCGAACATCGACATGATGGCCAAGTACGACTTCAAGAATCTTGCCGCGCTGCAGCGGCTCGTCAAGAACGGCGTGAAGCTGCACGCGTTTTCCGACGAGATCCTTCGCGCGGCGCAAAAGGCGGCGTACGAACTGTACGAGGACGAGGCGGGCAAGAATCCGGCGTGGAAGAAGATCTACGAACCGTGGAAGCAGTTCCGCAGCGAGGAATTCCTGTGGCACCGCGCCGCCGAGTTCACGTACGAGCAGTTTGCGTATTCGCATCCGCTGGGTAAGTGACCGACTTTGGGGTCAGAGCAATAAGTCGCGCGGTGATTCCCCCGCTTGGTCGAGCGATCGTGCGCGCGACTTATTGCTCTGACCCCAAAGGCTTCCACCCCGAAGTCATTGCCCCTTCAGCAGCCTTTCGAGTTCCGCACCCGCGTCCTCGGCCTTGGGCGCCGCTTTGCTCTTGTCGTCGCCGGGCACCGGTGCGGTCCCCGCCGGCCCCTTGAAGGGTCCCTCGATTTGCCGGCGCAGCTCGTCGGCGCCCGAGCCCTTGATCGCGCCTGCGGCCTCCGAGATGTTGCCGGTGACGATGCGCGGGAACGCGATGACGATCGAAACCATCAGGATCTGAATCAGAACGAACGGTATCGAGCCCCAGTAGATGTCGGTCGTCTTCACGCTCTTCGGCGCGACGCTGCGCAGATAGAACAGTGCGAACCCGAAGGGCGGATGCAGGAACGACGTCTGCATGTTGATGGCGAGCAGCACGCCGAACCACACGAGGTCGATGCCGAGCTTCTGCGCGACGGGCGCGAGCAGCGGCACCATGATGAACGCGATCTCGAAGTAGTCGAGGAAGAACGCGAGCAGGAAGATCATCACGTTGACGACGATCAGGAAGCCCAGCGCGCCGCCTGGCACGCTCGTCAACAGCCGCTCGACCCACAGGTCGCCATCCATCCCGCGGAACACGAGGCTGAACACCGTCGATCCGACGAGGATGAACATGACGAAGCTCGTCATCGTCGCGGTCGCTTCGATCGCCTGCCGCAGCAGTTTCATCGACAGCTTGCGCTTCACGAGCGCCATGATGAGCGCACCGCTTGCACCCATCGCGCCGCCTTCGGTCGGCGTCGCAACGCCGAGGAAGATCGTGCCGAGGACGAGGAAGATCAGCACCAGCGGCGGAATCATCGACGTGAACACCTTCGTCACGAGGCGCGCGCCGAACAGCGTCCGCGCTTCGGGTGGGCAGCCGGGCGCGGCGCTCGGCTTCACGAACGACACGATCGCGACCCAAACCCCGTACAGCAGCGCCAGCGACAGTCCGGGGATCAGAGCACCTTCGTAGAAGTCGCCGACCGACGCGCCCATCTGGTCGGCCAGAACGATCAGCACGAGGCTCGGCGGGATGATCTGCGCGAGCGTCCCGGACGCCGCGATGACGCCCGTCGACAGCCAGTTGGCATAGCCGTAACGCATCATCACGGGCAGCGAAATGAGGCCCATCGCGAGCACCGATGCGGCGACCACGCCGGTGGTTGCCGCGAGCAGCGCGCCAACGAATACGACGGCGTAGGCGACGCCACCGCGAATCGCGCCGAAGAGCTGGCCGACCGTGTCGAGCAGATCCTCCGCCATCCCGCTGCGCTCGAGGATCAAGCCCATGAACGTGAAAAAGGGGATGGCGAGGAGCGTCGTATTCGCCATGATGCCGAGAACGCGCTCGGGGAGCGCCTGCAACAGCGCGGGCTCGATGTTGCCGTGGGCAATGCCGAACAGACCGAACAGGAGTCCGTTCGCGGCGAGCGAGAACGCGACCGGATAGCCGAGCAGCAGGAACACGACGAGCCCCGCGAACATCAGCGGCGCCATCCACTCGAACGGCATCAGCGCGCGCTCACTCGACAGACACCCCGTTTCGCATTCGACGCAGCGCCGCTACGTCGCATGCGCCGGCTTCTCGAACTCGCTCGCGGGCACGAGGCCGCGCAGGAATGCGAAACGCTTGATGATCTCCGACACGCCCTGCAGGCCGAGCAGGCCGAACGCGACCGGAATCAAGAGGCGCACCGGCCAGCGAATCAGGCCGCCGGGGTCGGACGAGTATTCGCTGATCTCGAACGAATTCACGAGCGACGGCCAGCTGTACCAGCCGATGATGACGACCGTCGGCAGCAGCATGAACACCCCGCCGACGATGTCGATCCACGCCTGGGCGCGGTGCGAGAGCTTGCCGTTCAGCACGTCGATGCGCACGTGTTCGTTGCGTTTCAGTGCGTACGCGGCAATCAGCAGGAATACCGCGGAGTTGAAATACCACTGCAGTTCAAGCCATGCGTTGGAGCCGATGTTGAGCGCGTAGCGGGCGATCGCATTCGCGGTGCACACGATGACGGCGGCGAGCCCGAGCCACGCCACGGCTTTGCCGATGCGCTCGTTCAGGCGGTCGATGATGCGCGAAAGCCGAAGCAGCGCGTGCATGCGCGTTCCTTGAAAAACGGGTGGCGCGGTAGTTTGGAGAAACGCCGCATAAAACGCAAACCCGCGCCGCGTCGATGCCGACGTACGGCCGGCGACGACGTAAAGGGCGAGTTCTGTTCCGCGACCGGCGACTCCTCACCGCCATCATGAATAATTGCGCCTCCGACACCGCAATCGAAACCATGACGATCAATGCACCCTGGGGCACGCGCGGCATGGCCGTCGCGCCGCATTCGCTCGCGGCCGAGTCCGCCATCGGCGTGCTGCGCGAGGGCGGCAACGCGATCGAGGCGATGGTCGCTGCCGCCGCGTCGATCGCGGTTGTTTATCCGCACATGAATTCCATCGGCGGCGATGGCTTCTGGCTGATTCACGTCCCCGGCGAATCGCCGCGCGCCATCGACGCGTGCGGCGCCGCCGGTGCACGCGTCACGCCCGACCTCTATCGCGAGCAGGGGCTGGCGACGATTCCGTTTCGCGGCGGCCTCGCCGCCAACACGGTTGCAGGCACGCTATCCGGATGGTCGCTCGCGCTCGACTACAGCAACGACGCGCTGGGCGGCCGGATGCCGCTGTCGCGACTCCTCGCCGACGCCATTCACTATGCGCGACACGGCATCCCGGTCACGCGCAGCCAGCATGCGACGACCGCGGCGAAGCTCGACGGCCTGATCGACCAACCGGGCTTTGCCGACGCGTTTTTGCACGACGGCCGGGTTCCCGGCATCGGCGCGCCGTTCTTTCAGCCACGCATGGCCGCGACGCTCCAGCAGCTCGCGTCGGCAGGTCTCGACGATTTCTACCGCGGCGACCTTGCCCGATCGCTAGCGCGCGACTTGGCGGCAGCCGGCAGCGCGGTTACGGCCGACGACCTCCGCAATCATCGCGCCGGCTGGCGCAAGCCGCTGGCCCTCGCGCATTCGCAAGGGACCGCCTACAACCTGCCGCCGCCGACGCAGGGTGTCGTCTCGCTGATGATATTGGGCATCCTGGACGTGCTCGACATCGGGGCGGCCGAGAGGGACAGCGCCGACTACGTCCATCTTTGCGTCGAGGCCGTCAAGCAGGCGTTTGCGATTCGGGATCGTCACGTGACCGACCCGGCGTACATGACGGCGGATGCGCAGGGTTTCCTCGCCCGTTCGCAACTCGAGGCGCTCGCCGCGCGCGTCGATCGACGCAAGGCAGCGCCGTTCGGCGCGGGCAAGGGTCCCGCCGACACCATCTGGATGGGCGTGATCGATGGCGCGGGGCGCGCCGTGAGCTTCATCCAGAGCCTCTACCACGAATACGGTTCGGGCATCGTGCTGCGTGAATCGGGGATCAACTGGCAGAACCGCGGCTGCAGCTTTTCGCTGGACGAGCGTGCGCTGAACGTGTTGCGCCCGGGCCGCAAGCCGTTCCACACGCTGAACCCCGCCCTCGCGCTGCTCGGCAACGGGACGACGATGGTGTACGGCAACATGGGTGGCGACGGACAACCGCAGACGCAAAGCGCCGTGTTCACGCGCTGTGCGATCTTCGGCATGAGCCCGCAGGCCGCGATTGCCGCGCCTCGCTGGCTGCTGGGTCGCACGTGGGGGCAGACGACCGACACGCTCAAACTCGAGTCGCGCTTCGCGCCCGCGGTGATCGACGAACTGCGCGCGCGCGGGCACGACGTCGAAGTGCTCGGCGCGTACGACGAGGCGGTCGGCCACGCCGGCGCGATCCTTCGCGATGCCAACGGCATGTTGCAGGGCGGAACCGACCCCCGCTCGGACGGCGGCGTCGCGGCCTGGTGAGGGACCTGCGCGCGTCGCGTAGGTCGGCATCCTATGCGCACACACCGGATTGCATTTCCGCGACGCAGGCTTTGCAGGAATCGAGACGGAGTCGCCGGGAAGCGATCGCGCCACGTCGCGGTCAGGGTCTTGTCCCGCGCAAGGGCGTTTTGCGTCCGCGCTCTGCCGCACCGCGCCACCGTTGTCGCGGCACTGCGACAGCAAGCGCAGACGCTTCGCGGAAGACGCCAAAGCGTGCGTCGAGCGTGCGCGCCCTTTGATCCTTGGAATACGGCGCACGCGAATTCGTTGGATCACCGCGCGTGCACGCGAACGTCGCGTCGAGCGCGTGCAACCGCAGGATTTTGCGCAGATCGCGCATTCATGCAGAGCGTTCGTCGCGCGCCACGTGCGTTGGCAACGCGCGTGCGCGATTGCTGACAGGATTTTCTGCCAACGTGAATGCAAGCCGTTGCGTCAACCGGATTGCGTGGCACGCGTTATGCAGCACTAGACGCACTCGGAACCGTGGGGGAGCGCACTGCGGGCACTTCGCAGAAGGCCACCACGGCACCGAACGCTACCGCCACGCCTTTTCTGTGACGATGGCCGCGTCAGAGTCAGGTTGCGCAGGCACTCCCAAAAATACCAAGCCGTCGGTTCGTGCGTACGCCGTATTGCGGCACTGAACGACACCTGTTCGGCACCCGCCTGGTGGATTCACTTTTTGGGATAGACGATGGCCACGGTCCTTGAGCAGTTCCGCTCGAATTACTCCGCCACGCAGGCGGAGGAAATGAGCATCGAAGAGTATCTCGACCTGTGCCGGCGGGAGCCGGCGACCTACGCGAGCGCAGCCGAGCGGATGATCGCCGGCATCGGCGAGCCCGAACTCGTCGACACGCGCAACGAGCAGCGGCTCGGACGCATCTTCGGCAACCGCGTGATCCGGCGCTATCCGGCGTTCCGCGAGTTCTACGGCATGGAAGACGCGATCGAACAGATCGTCGCCTTCTTCAAGCACGCTGCGCAAGGCCTCGAGGAAAAGAAACAGATCCTGTACCTGCTCGGTCCCGTCGGCGGCGGCAAGTCGTCGATCGCGGAGCGGCTGAAGGCCGTGATGGAAAGCCGGCCGATTTTCGCGCTCAAGGGTTCGCCGGTCAACGAATCGCCGCTCGGCCTCTTCACGCCGGAGCGTTACGGGGCGATGCTGGAGAAGGAGTACGGCATTCCGCGCCGGTACCTGTCCGGGATAATGTCGCCGTGGGCCGTGAAACGGCTCGCCGAATACGCGGGCGATCTCTCCAAGTTTCGCGTCGTGCGCATCCAGCCATCGGTGCTGCGCCAGGTGGCGATCACCAAGACCGAGCCCGGCGACGAAAACAACCAGGACATTTCGTCGCTGGTCGGCAAGGTCGACATCCGCAAGCTCGAAAGCCTGTCGCAGAACGATCCCGATGCGTACAGCTATTCGGGCGGCCTGTGCCTCGCGAACCAGGGACTGCTC
>DASSEA010000498.1:0-7802 GCA_035696805.1 Casimicrobiaceae bacterium | reverse complement strand
GAAAACGGCGCCCGCAGGCGCCGCTCTCTCGGGCTGCTATGGAACTACTGGCAAGTGATCTTCACGCTTCGCAGCTGGCTGCCGGAACTGATGTTCAGCGTATAGATCGTTCCGGGAGCGGAAACGGGGATCGTCACGTTCGTCGTGGCCCCGGCGGTTACGCTCGACCCTACAGGCGACGGCGTGAGCGCCGCGTTGAAGGTGCCGGTGCCGCCGGTGACGAGGAACTGCAGATTGTTGGTCGTCGAGCAGTTGATCGTCGCCGAATTCGGCGTCACGGTCAGTGTCGGCGGCGGCGGTTCCGCCGTCCCGAACACGTTGCTCGCCGTCGGTGGCGTCAGCAGCGTACGACCCGCGGCGTCGGTGATCGCGAACGTCAGGCCCGTGAAGCACGTTCCGTTGGTCGTGATCGTGAAGCCGCCGCCGCTGCGTTGCACGGGCTGACCGGTGATCGAGACCGCGGACGGGAAGTTCGTCGCGACCGTGTACGGTGGCGTGCCGCCGAAGATGTAGAACGTCGCGCTCGCGCCGTTGCTGCAATGCTCGGTATCGGGTCCGGTGAACGTCGTCGTCCCGGTCGGAATCACCGACAGCACGCTGTTGCCGTTCACGAACTGCGCAATCGTGAACTGGCCGACGACGCTGCTTCCACTGGTCAGGTCGGTCGCGCGAATCGTTGCGACCTGCGTCGCGGCATTGACCGGCACGACGAGGCGTACCGTCGCATTGCCGTTCTGGTCGGTCGTCACCGTCAGCGACTGCACGAGCGGCTGACCCGCAGCCGTGCTGGAGATCGAGAACGCGCCCTGCACGACGTCGAACCGTACGTCGCGTCCAGCGAGCGGCGCACCCGCGGGGCCGATCACCTGCACCGTCGCCGTGCCATCCTGACCGGAACACAGGTCCGCGCCCGACGCCGCGCAGTTCGGGTTGCCGGTAATCGTGATCGACGCCGGCAGCAGCAGCGATGGCTTCACGGTAATCAGTGCGGTCGTCGTCTGCCCCGATGCATCGCGCACGGTCAGCGTCACGGGTGTATCGGCGCCGACACTGTTCGGCGTGATGACGAGCGTGTTGCCGTTCAGCGTGCCCACCACCGGAAGAACCGCCTGGTCGCTGGACAGGATCGTGTACGGCTGCGAGCCCCCCGTCACCGTGAACACGAACGGGCTGCCTGAATATGCGGTCGCCACCGACGGCGTGATCGCGAGCGGACCCACGCCGCCCTGGTACGGATTGTTGGGGGCGCCGCCGCCGCCGCCGCACGCGGCGAGCGAAAGCACGCCGGCCAGGGCGACCAGGGTCAGGAGCGGGCGCAGCCACGCGGCAAAACGGGATTGGGGCATGATGTTGTACCTGATGACGTTGTTCTAAAGGTGGTTTTTAATGGCGAACGAATTGAGCGTAGCAACAACGATCTAGCGTGGTTTGTTCAGATTAAAGCGGAAGCGACTTCATGACGCAAGCATTTCCCGCGAAAAGGTGGCACTAGCCAGTTCAGTGTTGCGGGCGCGCTCGCTCCGGCAAATCTTGCCGCAATGCAGCATCCCGCGTAACATGGATCGATTTCGCCCGCTTTCGGCGAATTCGGTCTGCGCGTCCGGTCAAGCCGGACCGTTATTGGCGACAATCGCAGGTGCTACCGATGGCCCATTCCGCCGACACGCCCCGATCCGCATACCCGCCTGTGGCGCAGGGTTTGTACGACCCGAGTCACGAACACGACGCCTGCGGGCTCGGCTTCATCGCGCACATCAAAGGGCGAAAAACGCACGAAATCATCGCCCAGGGCCTGTCGATCCTCAAAAACCTGACGCACCGGGGCGCGACGGGGGCCGATCCGCTGCAGGGGGATGGCGCCGGCATCCTGGTCCAGCTGCCGGATGCGTTCTTCCGCCGCGCCTGCGGCCGGCTCGGCATCACGCTGCCCGGCATCGGGCAGTACGGCGTCGGAATGGTGTTCCTGCCGCAGGAGCCCGCGTCGCGGATGGCGTGCGAACAGGAGATCGAGCGTGCGATCGCGATCGAGGGCCAGGCGCTGCTCGGCTGGCGCGACGTGCCGACGAACAACGCCGGACTATCCAGGCGCACGAAGGAAGTCGAACCGGTGATCCGCCAGGTGTTCGTCGCGCGCGGCTCGCGCGACATGGACCCCGACGCACTCGAGCGCAAGCTCTACGTGATCCGCAAGCGCGCGGGTCACGCGATCCAGGCACTCAACCTGCGTCACGGCAAGGAGTTCTACGTGCCGTCGTTTTCGACGCGCACGATCGTCTACAAGGGCATGCTGCTCGCGCACCAGGTCGGCGATTACTACGTCGATCTGCACGACAAGACGATGGTGTCGGCGCTCGCGATGGTGCACCAGCGCTTTTCGACGAACACGTTCCCGACGTGGGACCTCGCCCACCCGTTCCGCTTCATCTGCCACAACGGCGAGATCAACACGCTGCGCGGCAATTTCAACTGGATCCGTGCGCGCGAAGGCGCGATCGCGTCGAAAGTCCTCGGCGACGATCTGCCGAAGCTGTGGCCGCTGATCTACGACGGGCAGTCGGACTCGGCGTCGTTCGACAACGCGCTCGAGCTGCTGCTGATGGGCGGCTATTCGCTCGCGCACGCGATGATGCTGATGATCCCGGAGGCATGGGCCGGCAATCCGCTGATGGACGAGGATCGGCGCGCGTTCTACGAATACCACGCCGCGCTGATGGAGCCGTGGGACGGTCCCGCGGCGATGGCCTTCACCAACGGGCGCCAGGTCGGCGCGACGCTCGATCGCAACGGTTTGCGCCCCGCGCGGTTCATCGTCACCGACGACGATTACGTCGTGATGGCGTCCGAAGTGGGCGTGCTCGACATCCCCGAAGCGAAGATCGTCAAGAAGTGGCGGCTGCAACCCGGGAAAATGCTGCTCGTCGATCTCGAGGCCGGCCGCATCGTCGACGACGACGAACTGAAGCGCACGCTTGCGACGGCCAAGCCGTATCGCGACTGGATCGCCAACTGCCGTTTGCGGCTCGAGGACATGCCTGAGCCGGCGCCGAGCACCCCGTCGTCCGTTCCGGTGATCGATCGTCAGCAGGCCTTCGGCTATACGCAGGAAGACGTCAGGATCATCCTGACGCCGATGGCGACGAACGGCGAGGAGCCGGTCGGGTCGATGGGGAACGACGCTGCTTTGCCAGTGCTCTCCAATCGCCCGAAAGTTTTCTACAACTATTTCAAGCAGCTGTTTGCGCAGGTGACGAACCCGCCGATCGATCCGATCCGCGAGGAGCTCGTCATGTCGCTCGTTTCGTTCATCGGCCCGCGGCCGAACCTGCTCGCGCTCGATCCGACCGAGCCGCCGCCCGAGGACCGGCTGCGCCGTGCAAGCGATGCGCATGCGAAGCGGCACGCGGCGAATGGCGGCGCCGGCGGCCAACCGCCGATGCGCCTCGAAGTGCAGCAGCCGGTGCTGACGGCGGACAACATGGAAAAGCTCCGCCACGTCGAGCTCTTTTCCGGCGGCGCGTTCCGTTCGATCGAACTCGACATCTGCTATCCGGCCGCGTGGGGCGCCAACGGCATGGAGGCCGCGCTCGCAAGCCTCGCCGCGCACGCCGAGGACGCGATCCATCAGGGCTACAACATCCTGATCCTCTCCGATCGCACCGTCGCCGCGGACATGCTGCCGATTCCCGCGCTGCTTGCGACGGGCGCCGTTCACGAGCACCTCGTGAAGCAGGGGTTGCGCACGTCGACGGGGCTGGTCGTCGAAACGGGATCGGCCCGCGAGGTCCATCACTTTGCGTTGCTCGCAGGCTACGGCGCGGAGGCGATTCACCCGTACCTCGCGCTGGAAACGCTCGCCGAGCTTGCCGCGTCGATGCCGGACGCCGATGCGAAGGACGTGCAGAAGCGCTACATCAAGGCGATCTGCAAGGGGCTCTACAAGGTGATGTCCAAGATGGGCATCTCCACGTACCAGTCGTACTGCGGCGCGCAGATCTTCGAGGCGGTCGGGTTGCAGAAGGCGTTCGTCGACAAGTACTTCACCGGAACGGCGAGCACGATCGAAGGCATCGGTCTGTTCGAAGTCGCGGCGGAAGCGCAGCAGCTGCACGCGCTCGCGTTCGGCGACGATCCGCTGCTCGCGAACGCGCTCGATGCCGGCGGCGAATACATGTATCGCGTTCGGGGCGAGGAACATATGTGGACGCCCGACACGATCGCCAAGCTGCAGCACGCGTCGCGCGCCAACTCGTATTCGACTTACAAGGAATACGCGGCGCTGATCAACGAGCAATCGCGCGCGCTGAAGACGCTGCGCGGCCTGTTCGAATTCCGTCGCGGGAATCGGGCGCCGCTGCCGATCGACGAAGTCGAGCCGGCCAAGGACATCGTCAAGCGTTTTTCCACCGGCGCGATGAGCCTCGGCTCGATCTCGACCGAAGCGCACACGACGCTCGCGATCGCGATGAACCGCATCGGCGGCAAGTCGAACACCGGTGAAGGCGGCGAGGACGCGATGCGCTATCGCGGCGAGATGCGCGCCGGCAAGAGCATCGTCAAGGACGGCGACACGCTGTCGACGATCATCGGCAAGGCCGCGGTCGAAAAGGACAGTCCGCTCAAGGCAGGCGACAGCCTGCGCTCGCGGATCAAGCAGGTCGCGTCCGCGCGCTTCGGCGTCACCGCCGAATACCTGGCATCCGCCGATCAGTTGCAGATCAAGATGGCGCAGGGCGCGAAGCCCGGCGAAGGCGGTCAGCTTCCCGGCCACAAGGTGTCCGAGTACATCGCGCAATTGCGCTATTCGGTGCCGGGCGTCGGCTTGATTTCCCCGCCGCCGCATCACGACATCTATTCGATCGAAGACCTCGCGCAGCTGATTCACGACTTGAAGAACGCTAATCCGCGCGCATCGATCTCGGTCAAGCTCGTGTCCGAGGTCGGCGTCGGCACCGTCGCGGCGGGCGTCGCGAAAGCGAAGGCCGATCACGTGACGATCGCGGGCCACGATGGCGGCACCGGCGCCTCGCCCGAATCGTCGATCAAGCACGCCGGAACGCCGTGGGAGCTCGGCCTCGCTGAAACGCAGCAGACGCTCGTGCTGAATCGGCTGCGCGGGCGCATCGCCGTGCAGGTCGACGGACAGATGAAGACCGGCCGCGACGTCGCGATCGGCGCGCTGCTCGGCGCGGACGAGTTCGGCTTCGCGACGGCGCCGCTCGTCGTCGAAGGCTGCATCATGATGCGCAAGTGCCACCTGAATACGTGCCCGGTCGGTGTAGCGACGCAGGACCCGGTGCTGCGCAAGCGCTTCACGGGACAGCCCGAGCACGTCGTCAATTACTTCTTTTTCGTCGCCGAGGAACTGCGCGAGATCATGGCGTCGCTCGGTTTTCGCACGCTGTCCGAGATGATCGGACGCAGCGACGTGCTCGACCTGCGCAAAGGCATCGAGCACTGGAAGGCGAAGGGCCTCGACTTTTCACGCGTGTTCCATCAGCCGCCGATGCCGGCTGAAGTTGCGCGCTTCCAGTGCGAATCGCAGGACCACGGGCTTGCGCGCGCGCTCGATCACCAGCTGATCGAAGCGGCGGCGCCGGCGCTCGAGCGACAGCAGCCCGTGCGTCTCACCTACCGGATCCGCAACGCGCACCGATCGGTGGGTGCGATGCTGTCCGGCGCCGTCGCGCGCCGTCACGGTCACGACGGCCTGCCGCCCGACACGCTGCACGTTTCGTTCGAGGGCGTCGCGGGCCAGAGCTTCGGTGCGTTCCTCGCGCGCGGCGTGACGTTCGAACTGATGGGCGCTACGAACGATTACGTCGGCAAGGGGTTGTCGGGCGGACGCATCGTCGTCTATCCGGATCCGGCGTGCCCGGCCAAGCCGGAAGCCAACATCGTGATCGGCAACACCGTCATGTACGGCGCGATCGATGGCGAAGCGTATTTCCGCGGTGTCGCGGGCGAACGGTTCTGCGTACGCAACTCGGGTGCCACGGCCGTCGTCGAAGGCACGGGCGACCACGGCTGCGAATACATGACCGGTGGCACTGTCGTCGTGCTCGGCCGCACCGGGCGCAACTTCGCGGCCGGCATGAGCGGTGGCGTCGCTTACGTCCACGACCCGGACGGCACGTTCGCGTCGCGGTGCAATCCGGCGATGGTCGCGCTGCTACCGGTGCTCCCCGAAAGCGAGCAGCACAAGGCCGAGAAGGAACTCGTCGCGGCGGGCAAGGGACGGCTTTTGCATGCCGGCCGCGCCGACGAAGCGATCCTGCGCGAGCTGATCGAGCGGCACCTCCGCTTCACCGGCTCGACGGTGGCGCTCGCGATGCTCGATCACTGGGATCAAACGCGCGCGAAGTTCGTTAAGGTGTTCCCGAACGAGTACGTGCGCGCGCTTTCCGAGATGCACGTGCGCGCACAGCACACGAAACCGGCCGGATTGACGGCCCGCGAAGTCGCGACCAAGGCCGCCGCGTAGTTCGCGCAAGAGAACGATGGGCAAGATCACCGGCTTCATGGAATTGCAGCGGATCGCCGAGGTCGCCGATCCGATCAACGCGCGCGTCCGCCATTTCCGCGAATTCATTCATGCGCTCGACGACGCGGCTGCGTCGAAGCAGGGCGCGCGCTGCATGGACTGCGGCATTCCGTTCTGCCAGAGCGGCTGCCCGGTCAACAACATCATTCCGGACTGGAACGACCTCGTTTACAGGCAGCAGTGGAAGGACGCGCTCGACGTCCTGCATTCGACTAACAACTTTCCCGAGTTCACCGGTCGCATCTGTCCAGCGCCGTGCGAGGCGGCGTGCACGCTCAACATCAACAGCGATCCCGTCGGCATCAAGTCGATCGAGCACTTCATCATCGACAAGGGCTATGAAAACGGCTGGGTCGTGCCGCGCCCGCCTGCGCGCAAGACCGGCCGGCGCGTCGCCGTCGTCGGATCGGGGCCTGCGGGGCTCGCGTGCGCGCAGCAGCTGGCGCGCGCAGGACACGACGTCGTGCTGTTCGAAAAGGAAGACCGCATCGGGGGCCTGTTGCGTTACGGCATTCCCGATTTCAAGATGGAGAAGCACTGGATCGATCGGCGGATGGCGCAGATGTCGATCGAAGGCGTCGAGTTCAGGCCGAACGCGCACGTCGGCGGCAACGTGCCGGCTGCGCAGTTGCTGGCCGAGTTCGATGCGATCGCGCTGACCGGCGGCGCGGAGAAACCGCGCGATCTGCCGGTGCCCGGACGCGACCTGCCCGGCGTACATTTCGCAATGGAGTTCCTGCCGCAGCAGAATCGCGTCGTCGCGGGCGACCGCGTGGCCGAACAGATCGTCGCCAAGGGACGCAACGTCGTCGTCATCGGCGGCGGCGACACCGGATCGGACTGCGTTGGAACCTCGAATCGCCAGGGCGCGCTGTCGATCACGCAATTCGAGCTGCTGCCGCAGCCTCCGGAGGTGGAGAACAAGCCGCTCGTCTGGCCCTATTGGCCCATCAAGCTGCGCACGTCGTCGTCGCACGAGGAAGGCTGCGAACGCGACTGGTCGGTCGCGACCAAGCGCTTCGAGGGAAGCGGGCGCGTGGAGCGCTTGATCGCTGCGCGCGTCGAGTGGCAACGGGATGCCGGCGGTGCGATGCGCATGGTGGAAGTGCCCGGCACCGAGTTCGCGCTGAAAGCCGACCTCGTGCTGCTCGCAATGGGGTTCACCGGTCCGGGCGACACCGGTCTCGTCGAGCAGTTCGCCGTGGAGCGCGACGCTCGCAGCAACGTCAAAGCGACGACCGACGATTACCGCACGAACGTC
>DASSEA010000497.1:0-6526 GCA_035696805.1 Casimicrobiaceae bacterium | reverse complement strand
CACCGGCGCGCTCGAGTTCGGCCACGAGTGTCTCGGCGAGCTCGTCCGCCGGAAGCTGGAAGAAGCGTTCGTTGAATTCGCGATAAACGGCGACGCGATCGACGTAAGCGGGCAGCGACGCAAGCGGCATGCGCTCGCGGTCGAGGAGCGTGAACACCAATAGCACCTTCAGCGCGTGGCGCGCCATCCGTTGCGAGTCTGCCGCGAACGCGCGCGTGCGGCGAAACGCCCGTTCGAGCGCGGCATCGACGTCGGCGAACGGCTCGCCGTGTCCCGGGATCACGACGCGCGCGCCGAGGCCCGCGAGGAGTTCGAGCGTTGCCTGCGTTGCCGGCAGCGCATCGGGCAGGACTTCCGGCGGCATGACGATGCCATAGCCGTTCTGCCACAACGCATCGCCCGATATCAGCAGCCGATGCTCGTCGTTGAAGAACACCAGTGCGGCCATGTCGTGACCCGGCGCTGCCAGCGCACGCCATTCGAGATCGCCCCAGATGTGCGTTGAACCGGGCTCGAGCACCTCGTCGACGGTAAAGCGTTCGGCGTGCTGGCCTGCGTAGCCGAGCAGCAGCGTTCTCTCGTCCCACGCTTCGATCAACGGCGCTTCGGCCGCCGGAACGGCGATCGGGCATCCATACGCGCGCTTCACCGCGGCGTTGCCGCCCATGTGATCGGAATGGCAGTGCGTGTTGACGAGCTTCGCGAGTGGCCGGCCGTCGCGGCCCATCCGTGATGCGATCAACGCGAGCGTCAGCGGCGCATGCTTGCCGTAGCCGGAATCGACGACGACGCAACCGTCCGCGCTCTTGAGGACGACGTGATTCGCCGACAGCCAGTCACGGACGAAGACGTGCACCTGCGGCGGAAGGAAGGCGTGGTCAGCCACCCCTTTTGCCGAGCGCAGGTCCTGGCTCACACAAGCTTCGCCAGAAAATCGCGCACGAGCCCCACGCGCTCGTTCAGCGTCGGCGCACCGCGTTCGATGCGAATGCGATCGGGACCCGCGAAACGGACGCGGCCGTCCTTCTGCACCAGCGCGATCAGCCTGCCGGCGTCGAACGGCGGATGCTCGACGAACTGGAGCGTCGTCCGCTCCGGGCCTGCATCGACCTTGGTGATGCCGAGCGGCCGCGCGGCAAGGCGCAACCGATGACACGCGAGCAATGCCTGTGCGGGTTCCGGCGTCGGCCCGAAGCGATCGACGAGCTCCTCGCGCAACAGGTCCAGTTCGTCGATCGACTCGCAGCTCGCGAGGCGCTTGTACAGCACGAGCCGCTCGTGAATGTCGTTGCAGTACTCCTGCGGCAGTCGCGCCGCCGTGTGCAGGTTGATCTCGGTCGTCACGCCGAGCGGCTGCGCGAGATCGGGCTCGCGGCCGGCCTTGAGCGCCGAGACCGCCGCCTTCAGCATGTCCGCATAGAGCTGGAAGCCGATCTGCTGCATCTCGCCCGACTGTTCTTCGCCGAGAACTTCGCCCGCACCGCGTATCTCGAGGTCGTGCATGGCCAGGTAGAAACCGGAACCGAGGTCCTCCATCATCTGGATCGCCTCGAGCCGTTTCTTCGCTTGCGCGGACAACGCCTCGTGCGGCGGCGTCAGCAGGTACGCATAGGCCTGGTGATGCGATCGACCCACGCGTCCGCGCAGCTGATGCAGTTGCGCGAGGCCGAAGCGGTCGGCGCGGTCGATGATGATCGTGTTCGCGGTCGGCACGTCGATGCCGGTTTCGATGATCGTCGAGCACACGAGCAGGTTGATCCGTTGAGCGTAGAAGTCGCGCATCACGTGCTCGAGCTCGCGCTCGCCCATCTGCCCGTGCGCGACGGCGATCCTCGCTTCGGGCAGCAGTTGCGTGAGCCGCTCCGCTGTCGTGCGAATCGTGTCGATGTCGTTGTGCAGGAAATAAATCTGTCCGCCGCGCTTCAATTCGCGCAGCGCCGCTTCCCGGATGATGCCGGTCGAATACGTCGCAACGAACGTCTTGATCGCAAGCCGCCGCTGCGGCGCCGTCGCGATGACCGAAAAGTCGCGGATGCCCTCGAGCGACATTGCGAGCGTCCGCGGAATGGGTGTTGCGGTGAGCGTCAGCACGTCGACCTCGGCGCGCAGCCGCTTCAACTGCTCCTTCTGGCGCACGCCGAAGCGGTGCTCCTCGTCGATGATGACGAGCCCGAGGTTCTTGAATTTGATGTCCGCCTGCAGGAGCTTGTGCGTGCCGATGACGAGGTCGATGCGCCCGCTGGTGAGACCTTCCAGCACGCCGTTCACTTCCTTCGTCGAACGGAAGCGCGAAAGCTCGGCGAGCTTCACGGGCCAGTCGGCGAAGCGGTCGGAAAAGACCTGGAAATGCTGTTCCGCAAGCAGCGTGGTCGGCACGAGCAGCGCGACCTGCCTGCCGTCGGCGAGCGCGACGAACGCGGCACGCAACGCGACCTCCGTCTTGCCGAAGCCGACGTCGCCGCACACGAGCCGATCCATCGGGCGACCCGCGGCAAGGTCTGCGATGACGGCGTCGATCGCCGCCTGCTGGTCCGGCGTCTCCTCGAAGCCGAAGCCTTCGGCGAACGCCTCGTAGTCGTGCGGCTTGAACGAAAACGCATGGCCGTTGCGGGCTGCGCGCTGCGCGTAGAGGTTCAGCAGCTCAGCCGCCGTGTCGTGCGCCCGCTGCGCGGCCTTGCGCTTCGCCTTCTCCCATTGGCCGCTGCCGAGCTCGTGCAGCGGCGCGGCGTCGGGCGAGGCGCCGCTGTACCGGCTGATGACGTGCAGGTTCGACACCGGCACGTAGAGCTTCGCGTCGTTCGCGTAGATCAACTCGAGAAACTCGGTCATGCCGTCGCCGACGTCGAGCGTCACGAGACCCAAGTAGCGGCCGATGCCATGCTCCTCGTGCACGACCGGGTCGCCAATCCGCACCTCGGAGAGGTCGCGCACCATCGCTTCGACATTCGAACGCCGGCCCGCATCGCGCTTCCCGCGGCGCACGACGTTCGCGTAGAGCTCGGTCTCGGTGACCAACGCGAGGCCCGCCGACGGCCATGCGAAGCCCGCGTGCAGCGGCGCCACCGTCAGTGCAAGTCGGGCCTCGCTTGCAACGAAGTCGGCGAATCCTTCGACCACGGTTGGCCGCACGCCGTATTCCGTGAAGTATTGCTGCATCGTTTCGCGGCGCCCCGCGCTCTCCGCACAGACGAGCATGCGGCCGTCGAGCATCTCGAGGACACCCTTCAAGGCGGCGAGTGGGTCATCGGCGCGACGATCGACCTGCACGGCAGGCAGGCGCCGGATCGGCGCGTCGGCAGGCATCGCTGCCTGCGCATCCGCGACGCGGACGTCGAAGCGGGCGAACGCCTTGAGCGCGCCGCGGAATTCGTCGTGCGCAACGAACAGCTGGTGCGGCGGCAGCAGCGGCCGCGCCTTGTCGCCGCGCATCAGTCGATACCGCGACTCCGTGTCCTGCCAGAAACGCTCGATGGCGGCATCGACGTCGCCATGCAGCGCGAACACCGCGTCGCGCGGCAGGTAGTCTACGAACGACGCCGTCGCTTCGAAGAACAGCGGCAGGTAATACTCGATGCCACCGGGAACGATGCCGTTGGAAATGTCCTTGTAGAGCGGCGAGCGCGACGGATCGCCTTCGAACACTTCGCGAAAGCGGCCGCGGAAACGCGTGCGTCCTGCATCGTCGAGTGGAAACTCGCGCGCGGGCAGCAGCCGCACGTCGCGCATCGGGTAGAGCGTGCGCTGCGTATCGGCGTCGAACGTCTTGATGCTTTCGATTTCGTCGCCGAAGAGATCCAGCCGGTACGGGAGCGCGGCGCCCATCGGATAGAGATCGATCAACCCGCCGCGGATGCTGAATTCGCCGGGCGAAACGACCTGCGTGACGTGCGTGTAGCCGGCGAGGGCGAGCTGCGACCGCAGCGCCTCGACATCGAGCGGTTCTCCTTGCGTAAGGAAGAACGTATGCGCGGCGAGGAACGCTTGCGGCGCCAACCGATAGAGCGCGGTCTGCGCGGCGACCAGCGCGATGTCGCATTCGCCACGCGTGATCCGGTAAAGCGTTGCGAGCCGTTCGGAAACGAGATCCTGATGTGGCGAAAAATGATCGTAGGGCAGCGTCTCCCAATCCGGAAATACCCCGATCGCGAGGTCGGGCACGAACCAGACGATCTCCTGCGCGAGGCGCGCCGTGGCAAGCGCGTCGGCGCAAACGATCGCGAGCGTGCGACGTTCGGCGCGGGCAGCGAGCGCGATCTGCGCGAGCGCAAGCGCATCCCCCGACTCGGGCAAAGCATCGAGCTTCGTCCGGTGCCCCGGCGTGGGGAGTGCAGGAACGAGCGCCGGCAGCGTCGCAAACGCGTTTGCGAGCGGGGCAGCGGAAGCGGCGGCAGGTGCGCGGGGAAAGGGCTGTGGCGCGGAGGCGGCCGTCGCAGCATCGGTCGAGGCCGTCGGCATGCGAATCAGGTGGCGCGTTCGAATTCGCGCGTGCCGATTATACGCGTGACATAATCGATCGATGCCGAAGCAGGAGCGCGCGTCGCACGCCTCGCCCTACGTGTTGCTGACGCTCGCGCCGTTCTTCTGGTCATGCAACTGGATCGTCGGTCGCGGACTGTCGCAGGACGTGCCGCCGCTCGCGATGACGTTCTATCGGTGGCTGTTCGCGATCGTGATCCTGGCGCCGTTCGCGTGGCCGCGGCTTGCACGCGATCTTCCGATCGTGCGCCGGCACTGGAAGGCGCTGCTCGGGCTTGGCGTGATCGGCATTGGCACGCACAACGCGCTCGCGTACCTCGGGTTGCGCTACACGACCGCAGTTAACGGCGTCATCCTCAACTCGTTCATCCCGGTGATGATCGTCGCGCTCTCGTGGGCGTTCCTGCGCGAGCGGCTCGGCGCGCTGCAAGTCGCCGGCATCGGGATATCGCTTGCAGGCGTGCTGACGATCCTGTCAGGAGGATCGCTGGTCACGCTCGCGGCGTTTCGCCTGAACGGCGGCGACCTGTTGATCATCCTGTCGATGGCGATGTGGTCCGTCTACACGATCGCCCTGCGCTTCCGGCCGCCCGGCATGCACGTGTTGTCCTTCCTGCTCGTCATCGCGTGCGTCGGCGATGTCGCGGTGTTGCCCTTCTATGCACTGGAAACGTTGTCGGGGCAGCCGATGTCGTGGACGCCGGCGGCGTTCGCAGCGCTTGGCGGCGTCGCGTTGTTTTCGTCGGTGCTCGCGTACATCTTCTGGAACCGCGGTGTGGAGGAGGTCGGCGCCAGCGTCGCCGGCTTGTTCGTGCACCTGATGCCGGTCTTCGGCGTCGTGCTCGCGTGGCTGCTGCTCGACGAGCGCCTCGCGACGTTTCACATCGCAGGTATTGCACTCATTCTTTGCGGCATCTACGTCACCAGCCGGTGTGCGCCCGTTCCGGTGGCGGCCGTCGATTAGCGCAGCGCTGGCCTGGCGCAGCCGAGTTGGCTGGCGGTTTGATAGCGCTCCATGTGACGGGAACCTCGCTACGCGGGCGTGCGGCCGTACTTGTCCTCGAAGCGCACGATGTCGTCTTCGCCGAGATAATCGCCGCACTGCACCTCGATGATGACCAACAGATCGCTCGCGAGATTCTCGAGCCGGTGCCGCGTTTCGACCGGGATGTACGTCGATTCGTTGGGATGCACGTCCAATTCGCGCTCGCCGTTGGTCACCCGCGCGGTCCCGCGGACGACCACCCAGTGCTCGGAACGGCGGTGATGGAGCTGCAGTGACAGCGATGCGCCGGGCCGCACCTCGATGCGCTTGATCTTGAAACCGGGTGCTTCCTCGAGCACCGTGTAAGCGCCCCAGGGGCGGCTCACCGTGCGATGCAATTTGTACGCATCGTGGCCGCGCGCCTTCAACTCGCCGACGACGTCCTTCACGCGCTGAAGATGATCGCGGTGCGCGATGAGCACCGCATCCGGCGTGTCGACGATGACCAGGTTCTCGACGCCGACCGTCGCCACGAGACGATCGGCCGCATGCACGTACGTGCCGCGCGTCGCGATGGCCACACGCTCGCCATGCCCGCGATTGCCGTCGTCGTCAGCGGCCGTCAAGGCGGCCACCGCTTGCCACGAACCGACGTCGCTCCAGTCGAACGTGCCGCGAACGACGGCGACTTCGCCGGCCTCCGCCGCGCGTTCCATGATTGCGTAATCGATCGATATGTCGGGAACGGCTGCGAACAGCGCAGCGTCGATCTCGAGCATCTGTGACGCTGGCGCATTGGCGAGCGCCTGCGCGACCGGCCGCGCTGCCGCGAGCACGCCGGGCGCATGGCGCGCGAAGGCCGCGATGAGCGCGTCCACCGTGAACGCGAACATTCCCGAGTTCCACAGGTAATGGCCCTCGGTCAGGTAGTCGCGCGCGACGGCGAGCTGCGGCTTCTCGACAAAGCGGCGCGCGCGATAGGCCGCCGGCGCATCCCCTTCTTCGGGAACGAGCAACTCGCCGCATTCGATGTACCCGAATCCCGTTTCCGGATGTGTCGGCGCG